>NZ_CP058215.1:901651-1202201 GCF_013388255.1 Methanolobus zinderi | reverse complement strand
GATCTATGACGTGGATACAAATACTTTAAGACAGATAGATATGTACGAAGGTAAGTGGTATTCCAGAGAGGAAGTGGAGCTTGAGTCAGGTTTTACTGCACAGATGTATTTTCTCATAGAATATCCCTTCGATCTTAAGGATATAAGAATCATAGATAACGGAGTCTGGACTGAAAATTAAATACAGGAGCCGGAAAATGTCTGACAGCAACGAAAATACAGAGATCGGATTTTCAGGAGGGACCATCGGCTACGAAGCACATGGTAACCTGTATCTTAATATCACCAATAAGTGTTCAGCTAACTGTTATTTCTGTGTAAGGGAATCCTCGGATGGTGTTTACGGTTATAACCTCCGATTATCCAGAGAACCGGACTATGATGAGATTATCAGGGAACTGGAAGAGACCGACCTGTCAAAGTATAACGAAGTCGTATTCACAGGTCTGGGTGAGCCGACCTGCAGGCTTGAGGTCGTACTTGCAATCACCAGATGGCTCCACGAAAGAGGTGTTCGTGTCCGACTTGATACAAACGGCCATGCACAGCTCATGTATCCGGAGACAGACGTTGTTTCCGAACTTAAAAAAGCAGGTCTTGATGCGGTCTCTGTGAGCCTTAACGCCGAGTCCGAAGAAAAATATGAAGAAATATGCAAGCCGTCCCTCAAAGGTGCCTACGGATCAATGCTTCAATTCACAAAGGAAGCAATCGAAGCCGGCCTAGATACCCGGATGAGTGTTGTGGGAATGCCTGAAATTGACATTGATAAATGCGAAAAGATTGCCAGAGATCTTGGTGCAGGCTTTAGAGTGCGATAACTCAGAAATATTTGAAGAGATCGTCCCTTTTTTCATCATGCAGCCGCTGCCTGATAATTGATACTAATGGTTTTACCTGTCCCTTCTTGGCACTTATCGGGGCGATCATGTCCATCCATTGTCTCCACGGAGGCAGGATACCGAGCTTTTCAACAATATCATCAAGGGTCCGGTCCAGCTCTTTTTCCTTTACCTTATCAGTCTTATTAACGGCAAGTACGGTATCGATACCAAGCTCACTGAGAAAACCGAACATCTCAACATCGATCGGGATCTCATCACGTGATTCCCATCGTTCCACAACTTCAACAAAAACAGGACCATCTACAACCATAACAGCCATCAGTATACGATCGGCATTTGTTTCAATATAGCTTACAACCTTATCCTTCACAATATCCTGCTTGCGTTCTTTAATGCCACTCATAAAACCAAAGCCGGGCATATCAGTGACCAGCAGATCGGATAAGCGTACATGGGTCGGTATGAGTGTCACACCAGGACGCTTTCCAACCTTTACTTTGTGACCGGTAAGTTTCCTTATTAGTGAGGATTTGCCGACATTGGACCTGCCGACAAATATTATTTCCAGATTCGCACCTTCAGTCAGGTCTTTATTTTTTGCCATTATTTTTCACTTGTTTCCTTACTCTCTTCCTTTCCTATGGCAGCGTCCAGTTCGTGCAAAAATGCCATGAAGGATTCTTTGGGAACCCTTGCACCTGCTGCGGATGCATGTCCTCCGCCCGTACCCCCGTGCCTTGGTGCTATGCTACGCAACAGCCGGTTAAGATCAGCCTTGCCGTTCCTTGACCGCAGGCTCATATCGTAGACCTGTTTCTTATAACGATACTCGGCTGCAATGCCGACACCTCTCCTGCCATAGGATGCAGCATAGATAGCCGATTTAGACATATATCCTTTCGGGTCGATCACATATGCAAGGTTATCAAGTGATTTTACCTGTTTCTTGACCCTGATGCGCAGCATCTCCTCCAGACGAGAGCCTTCCTTTGCAAGCTCCGGCAGATCGGGTATCTCCGAAGGGATAACATCATGGGAGAGAGGAGCAAGCAGCTTACGTTTAAAATCATAATTGCGCCCCATATATATCAGGGCCTGGATAAGGGAACCTGCCTGATAGAAAAGATTTCGCTTGTCCCAGTCATGTAACCATTCCTTAACAGAAGGTGTATTGTCATAATAATCACCAATTGCACCATAAATGGCCACCCTGCGCATATCCCTGTTAAGCCGGTTCTCGAGTACCTTATAGGTCAACTCAGAAGAACAGACGTTCACATCATGGTGCAGCCAGTCGACATCCCAGCACTTTTTTGGTAATGGGTGATGGTCGATATAGGTTATATTCGAGATCTCAGAGAGTTCAACTAGCCTGCTGTACAGTTTTTTACATGCACGCTCATCCACTGCAATATCACAGATGATTATATTGCTGTAGCCATTAGCCAGCTCCAGCTCATCAAGTATACCCACGGGAGATGTAAAATAAACATCCGAATCCGGATAAGCTCTTTTTGCAATAGCACCGGAACATACACCGTCAGAATCACCATGTGTCAGAATCAGAGAATCACTTTTGCTGGAACCGTGCAGGCCTTTCATACAGATCTTACCTTTTTTAATTAAGAATGATTGATGTTTTTAAAGAATAGATTTCATTCAGGGAAACAATATAAGCAATCTTATTTTTACTTTATGTTTACAGAAGACCTTTTATCCTGTCCAGCAGATCATACAGTGGCTGGAGCATACCATGATCGTCCTCAACTACAGGAGCTGTATTTTCAGAAGCATCGTTTTCTGCGGAATCATCAGTATCAACTGTATTCTCAGCTGACAATTCGACAGGCTCTTCTTCTGCTTTTTCATAATCCGGAATCACCGGTTGATCTGAAACCCGGACAAAAAAACGTTTGGAATAAACAGTTTGCTCACATTCTTTTGAATCAACAGATTCTGCCTTAACCGAAGGGATAACGATTTCTCCACCCTTATCCATTCTAATAGAATACGTCAGATTCAGTGTATCCGCAGGGTGCAAAACCTTGCTGCCTGATGTTTCCCCTGACAGAAGAACAGCACCAAGGGGTAGCTCGTCGGAAACAGATACATATGTTGCCCTGTCACCTGAGTTATTTACGATTATATCCACATCCAGAGTACCACCGACACCAACGATATCTGAAGACACGGACTTTGTCAGATCTATATCCGGTCCGTGTATGACTACCTGTGACTCGTTGAGAGTTTTTGTGTAAGTGCGCCCTCCTATGTCAACAAGAATCCGGGTCCCCTCAAATGTATAGTTTCCAGGTTTCAGAGCCTTTAGTGAATGGCTTATTGTTTTCTGCCCGTAGGCCCCCAGAGAGAAATTCCATGAGGGACTTATATCGGGATCAAATATGAACTCTTCCGGAACCGGAGAGACCACTTCTACATGTTCAAGGGGAGCTTCCTTCAGGTTCTTTATCTTTAGCTCAATATATGCACGCTCATCCATATAGATCTCATCGGACCTCTTTTCGTCCACCGATATGGTTGCATTGACCTTCGTAACAACGCGGGAAGAAGTTGCTGACTGATTTGCAATTGCGACACTGATATTGGTATAAGGCACGGGGATGTCGTTGCCCGTAACTATATCCACTGCGCTGACATTCAGGCGGTCCTCAAAAACATAATGGTCCGGAATATCCGAGTTATTCAGGGCAAGTATGGTTCCCCATGATTCAGAATCATCGGAAAGGACCGATATCATCACATAATCCGTATCAACATCAAAAGCCCTGGAGGGAGAGAAATCCTGTGCTTTGATAAAATAACCACTGGCATTTACCTCCTCGCCCCAGTACAGCGTATACTCCTCAGCTTCAAGCCATTCTATCTCTTCGGTTGATTGTGCACCTGCATTACCACACAGGTACACCAACAGAACCGTCAATAGTGTCAGTTTAAATGCCAGCTGCTTCATGGTGATTACTGTTTTCTCTTACGTCCGTATACAGCATACACACCAAGCAGTGCAAACAACATGGTAATTCCTTCAAACCCGGGCTGTACCCTTGTTTCATCCTCAACGTATTCACTGTTATCGGATGAAGATGAAGATGATGAAGATGAGGAGCTGCTGGAGGATGATGTAGAATCCGATGATTCATCTGACGCAAGCTCGGCACTCGTTTCAGGGTCTACCACGGTTATCACAGGCATATTCGAGATCTTTTCTCCCTTGAACTCTCCCATATCTATGAAAGTAGAAGTTGTCGCAGGCAACCTGATCTCACCTGCCTCTTCTGTTTTGATAGTATAGGAGTAGCTGAGTGTCTTACCATTGTTAACAACTTCTTTGAAACTGAGGTCTCCGCTGACATAAGAAACTGTTTCCGGCAGGGTTTCTGTTGCTGTCACACTTGCCTTGACTGTACCCTTGTTTGCAACCTTTACGGTAACCTTGACCTCATCACCAATATTGACAGAAGAAGGACTTACCGATTTGGTAATAACGATATTAGGCCCTGTTATTTTGACCGATGGTCTTTCTGATTTGAAAGTATGCTCCTTTCCTTCGGGATCGGTGAATGTTGCAGTCACTGCCGGCACTTTATAAGTACCTGTTTTTACAGGTTTGAGTGTATACTCAAAGATCTTTGCCTTTGTTTCACCAGGTGCAAAGGACAGCGTCGTTTCCTCATTCACACTATCCTGCAGCTCAAGGTCTGCAATAACAGGATTTGTAATATCGGCAGAATTCACACTATATTTTCCGTCATTCCAGATGCTTACAGAAACATGAGCCGTCTCGTCCATGTATACTTCTGTGGTAATCGTCTTCGTTACAATAAGTTCGACAACCGGTTCGATTGTAAGGGTTTTTGTCTTGGTGTCCTCATTTATTTCATCATTCAGATCAAGAGATTTCGTAGTAACATCGATATTTACATCGGTCTCTTCCCAGTATTCTGGAATCTCGAATTTAACGACAATAGGCTCCAGAACCTCATCCTCTTCTATAGCTATGAAATTATAGTTGAGTTTTCCGGAATAAAGTTCCATTCCGTTTGGATCGATCTCAAGATCCATTTCAAATGCCTTTGCATCACCTTCATTTTCAATTTCAATGGTTGTGGTGATGTACTTATAGGCCATATCCCTTGGGTCATAAGTGTCTTCCTCGGTAGTGATCTTGATCTTCATCTCGGGAATGGCTCTTCTATATATTTTAATGGACGCAGAAGGATTTTCCATATCCCCAGTCCACTCATCGATATTTGTTTTCACCTTATTGACGACTACCATTATGTCATCGCCATTCTCAGTATCACGATATTTCAGACTATCTCCCACCTTCAGCGGAGATACGTCTTCCACCTGACCACCTCTGGAAATGCTTATACTCACAAAACCTTCTTCGTTGAAGTCTTCGGCTTTTATTGTGTAGTCATCCAGTTTCACCGTACTGCCCCAGTAAAGGGTAGCACTCTTGGCAGCACTATCCTCCCACTCGATGTCATCGGTCGTATAGGCAAAGGCATGCGAGCAGAAAAGTGCAATAAGGAATACAGAAATTATAATGAGTTTTTTGAACATAATATAACCTCATGACCTGTCAAAATTGATATCAGATGCATTATCTCTTGGGAATCAGCTGCTTAAAACCTTTTATCTGTGAGGGCCTGTCAATGGCCTTTGGACGGGAGGTAGAGCTTGGCAGATCCGTCACTCCGGGTTGCTGAATGGCAACTATTGTATTATCATCGATCTCACGCTGGCTCTGATAGCCTGCCTCGATCTTTGGATTTTTTATTTGCTCACCTATTTGCTCATGAGATGAATCTGATCTGCTCTTTTGTTTTTCAGCATCTTTTCTGGAGAGACCGGCGTTCACGTCTCTTTCCTTCGTTTTAATGCCTTCTTCCTTTCCCTTACCGTAGTTTTCACTGACAAGTTTTCCAAGGCCCGATTCCTTAGCAAGGTCCTCGAGCATGGAGTACTGCTCACTTACCCATCCCAGTTCAGAGTGTTTATGGTAACCTACTTCAAAACCAAGACTATAGGCATTTTTTACAAGCTCGTCGATCTCCGATTTGGTGAGCTGTGTCTGCTCCTCTTTCTTTTTGAAGAATCTTACCATATCAAACACCCCTCACTCAAGAAGTCCCTGGACCTCCATCCCTTTTTCAGTGAAATGGACACCACGCAGATTACAGTCATGTTTGGTTCCCCGCATCTTGATGACCTGTATCGCACGTGTCATTGTTTTATCGTACAGGAAATTATGCAGGAAAATAACACCATGTGATGCGAACTGCTCTGTGGAATAGGCAGTCGGATCCGTCATCTCGGAAATAAGTATCGTGGTACAACCCAGTTTCTTAAGGTTGCGTATGAAGCGACTCATTTCCTTTTCCTGCAGGGAGGGATCCTTTGTGGTGAACCGGATCGCTGAAACAGAATCGATAACAAGCCTCTTGACCTCATATTCAGCAACATAGGCTGCTATCTCCTTGAAGACCGTTGCAGGAGACGGTGCCTCATGTTCACCTGGAGAATTACCGACCTCATATTCCGGAGTCACATAGTCATTGAGATCGTCAATAAAACCATATTCCATCCTGGGTCCAAGATCTGCAAAGAGCAGCTTGTTCATTTTGACCAGTGGTATGACATTCATGGCATAGTTTGACATGTCATCGATTATATTCTGAGGGCTCTCCACCAGACTCACATAAAGCCCTACATCCCCGTGTGTTGCTCCGTGGGCAAGATACTGGACACAAAAGGTAGTCTTACCGCTTCCCGGAGGTCCACTTACAAGATAAACGCGCTCGGACAGAAGGCCGCCCTGCACGATTTCGTCAAATCCATCAATTCCGGTTCCAATTCTCATGAAGTAACCTCATAGTAATATAATATTTGTTTCTATATTTATAATAACCATATATGTATTAATTTTATCCTTTTAATTCTATATATAAATTACTTATATTTATCACGAGTCTATTTGCGACAAATTGAAATCTCTTGAAAATTATCCGTTATTTATGAAGCTTTCAGACGTAGTTCTCACTCTTGAAGAAATAGCCCCTCCCGAGCTTGCGGAAGATTTCGATATTGGCAGGATAGGATTGACGCTTGATCTTGAGAACGATATAGAAAAAATAGCCGTTGCCCTTGATCCCACGGAATATGTGCTAAAAAGAGCAGCCGACATCGAGGCTGATCTTCTGATCACACATCATACACTTATCTTCAATGCAGTGAACCGTATCGACAAAGCACTTGCGGATGTACTTAAAATTGCTCTGGACAACAATATCTCCATGTACTCCATGCATACCAACTATGACAGGGCAAAAGACGGTATCAATGACGTACTTGCAAAAAGAATAGGCCTGGAGAACATCGAAGAGACGGATATGGGCAGGATAGGTACGATAAGTCCCTGCTCGGCTGAGAACTTTGCCAACCATGTCGCAAAGAGTCTTGACACACATGTATGGTACACCGGCAAAAGAGAAGAGGTAAGTAAAGTCATGGTATTCGGGGGCAGTGGTTTTAAGAGCGAGTTTCTTGAAACCGCAAGAGAACATGGTGTTGATGCCTACGTTTCATCTGAACTCAAACATGACATAATACGTTCCTGGGACGATATGCTGCTGGTGGATGCCACCCATTATGCAACCGAGAATCCCGGCATGGAGGAACTGTGTCCGAGGCTTGAGGAAAAGCTCGGAATAGATGTGGAATTCATCGACCATAATCCCTTCATAAGAACACTTTAAGTGAAAAAATATGTCTGATAATGAAGAACTGACCGATGAAGAGCTGGAAGAGTTGCTTGAAGAGCATTCAAAACTAAAGGAAAAACCAAAGCACAGAGGTTACGGGGATTATGAGAGAAGAAGAATCTACAGGGGACCTTCTGTAAAAAGAGACGAGAAGAAAGAATCCGATCCTTCCTGACAATTCAGTCCCCCTTTATCAAACTTTTTTCCTGGCTATTTTACTCTACTCAATGGAACCTTGCTCTTGTTGCCGGTTATCCACTACTCTTTTCCCGCATTCCGTAGGCAGAATTGTCAGTTCCCCGCCACTGAATTCATTTTTCAGGGGATCAGCCACGGCTATCCTGTCCAGGGTCACGGCAACTGCGGCAACCTCGGAGTGAGGTTGATTTCCCACAGCAACATTCCAGTCGGCAAGCTCATATATCTCGAACGGGACTTTTTCAGCACCTACTACTATCATCAGTTTCTCAGCTTTGCTGATCTCCGAAACTGCGTCAGGCAGGTTTACCCCGTACATGGAAAGATGGCACACCTTACCGCCTTGCTCTTTCCATTTCCTGATCTCGGCCTTCCAGTTTACATTGTTCCTGACATAGAAGTCTCCGCCCCACCTTTTGGAAACATCGGAGATATTGTCTGCAAGCTTTGGGTCATCGGATGCCAGCAGCATACCCTCAGCACCAAAGGCCCTGGCTGTTAGCCCCACATGAGTGGTAATCCTCTTATCGCGCACAGGACGATGACCGAGTCTTAGGATAACTATACTTTTCATATATGCACCTGGATTGAGAGTATGATCAGAGTTCCCTAAGGTCTGCCACCTTCTCAATGAGCATGCCTTCTACGAGTATCGGAGGATTTTCCCTGCAGAACTTAACCGCATCTTCGAGCTTGTCCTTCTTCTCAGCATATACGGTCAGTACGGGCTGGCCTTTTTCAACGACCTCACCACGTTTTTTGTGTATGAGCACACCAGCACCTTTGTCGTTGGGTGCTCCGGCATATCTTGCTGTCTGGACTATCCGCTTGTTGTAGAACTCGATAATATAGCCATTTGCAGGAGCCGTGATATCAGCCTTGAACTCGCCTACTTTGATATCCTCATGAGTGACATCCGGGTTTCCGCCCTGTATCTCGATGATCTCCTTCAGCTTTGCAAGTGCCTTTCCGTTCTTCAGGGTTTCATAGGCCAGGTCCCTTCCCTGTCCTCTTGCTGCCACACCACCCATCTCAAGCAGCATACCGGCCAGAGCAACACTCTTTTCGATAAGGCTGTTCGGACCTTCCATTGTCTCAAGCACCTTCAATGCCTCGATAACCTCAAGCGCCGGACCAACTGTCCTGCCAACCGGAGATGCACCATATGTAAGTGCACAGTCCACGTCCATGCCCAGACGCTCTCCCAGACTGATGAGATCCCTGGCAAGTTTTCTGCCTGTTTTCGCATCGAGTATCTTGGTACCCGCGCCCATTGGTATGTCCATAACTACTTTCTGGGCACCTACAGCACCTTTTTTAGCCATTATGGAAGCAAGGAGCTGGCAGTGGGGATCGATAGATAGCGGATATTCGATCTTGATCAGCTTGTCATCCGCAGGTGCTATATTGGTAGCACCTCCCCATACAATGACACCGCCCACCTTTTCGGTCATTTCCTTGATCTGGGATGCTGAAAACTCCACTGGTGCCAGTATTTCCATAAGGTCTGCAGTTCCTCCCGCACCTGTAATGGCACGAGAACTGGTCTTGGGTATAAGAAGACCATTCGCTGCCACTATAGGTACGATGAGCAGGGAGATCTTATTGCCGGGTACTCCGCCTATGGAATGCTTGTCCATGATCGGAGAGGTACTGAACTCTATCTTCTCACCTGTCTCTATCATAGCCCTTGTGAGCCATTCGGTCTCGTCCTCGGACATATCCTTGATATATGTAGCAGTAAGGAAAGCGGCAATTTCGATGTCATTGAGATTCTCCTCAACTATATCCTTTACAAGTTCGTTTATCTCGTCCCTTTCAAGCTTAAACCCATCCATGACCTTACGGATGATACGGGAGGATTTTGGCCTCTCGGCAGGTTCAACCTCCACGGTCTCTGTCCACTCCCGCTGAAGCTGCTCCTGGACCTCATGGTACAGCCCCACCATTCCGGGAGATATCATGTCCTCTGTGAAATCAACGATAGCAGTAAGGGTTACATGATCCTTTATTCTGACCCTGTCACCTTCATAGACCCCAAGTTCCTTTGCATCGATGGTATTCAATACCACCTTATACTTGCCGACTTTGATATCAATTGGCTGTACTTTTAATTGCATTTTTACACCTTTATTTTATAGAGGAAATGCATCAAGGGATAAATAAGTTAACCTCTGTTAATCGGGGAATATAAATAAGGCTCTCAACCCAAACCCTTTAATAGGCATGAGACTAGAGTTCTGAGTTTAGAAATGCGCATTTCTATTCCCCAACATAAAGCACCAGAGGTGAGTAAGTGAGCAATAAGACAAATGAAAACTTCTATAGAGCTAAAAAAAACAGAGATAGAGTGTCTTTGAGGGAATACTATTATTTTATTTTATTTTATTCAGGGTTGGAGTTAATACAGTTCCGTACAGTGTTCCGTCGTAGTAGATTGCTCCATTTCGAACAACTGTTGCCCCATTGCCAGGGTCAGCTGAAGCAGTACTGGATATAGCAACAAGCATTCCGATTGTGATTAATAACAATAGTAATCCATTTCGTGTCATTAGCATAAATGCGAAAGAGTCTTTCTTAAATATGCTTGCATAATCATAATGATAATCAAAATTGAAAATCTTTATGCTGATTTTATTATTATAGCAAGTCGCCTATATAGCATTCAGATTTTATGGCAGTAGATACAATAAACCTTATACAGGCTTTTATTTTAGGTTTCACAATAGGTATTTCTGCTGCATTGGTGCCAGGTCCCATGATGCTTGCAACCATAAGTATATCCTTAAAGAAAGGATGGAAAACCGGACTCTATGTTTTTGGTGGTCATTCCATTGTTGAAACATCTTTGTTTTTGCTGATTATAATGGGTTTGTCCACTGTGCTTATAAAAGACATGTTGCCCTACATTGCCATAATAGGTGGTCTGGTGATGGTACTTTTTGGAGCATTCATAATCTCAAGGGCTAAAGAAGCATCAACAATAGATATCAATGCTTCAGCTTCCAAATTTGATGTGACCAATGGTCCTGTATATGCAGGTATTGTTACTTCCGCACTGAATCCCACTTTACTGTTATGGTGGTTAACAGCGGGCAGTGCTATAATACTCCAGCAGTATATGTTAGGTATATATGCAGTTATTGCCTTCGTTATCGGCCACTGGATAGCAGACCTTGGATTTCTTGTTTTTGTATCCTCATCATTTTCCAAAGGTAAGGATTTTTTATCAACACGTACACATAAATGGTTGATTTACATATGCGGTGTGTTCTTGATTTTTATAGGAGTATTTTTCCTTGTAGAACATAATAGCTTTCTTTGATATACGCTATCTGAAAATTTCAAGCCATAATATTTGAGCAAAACTAACGAATTAAATATCGGTTTAGGTTAAATAAAAACAAGTATTGGTAGGTTTACTGTCGGGATGGGGTTCCTGGCACTCGAACATGGATGGAGTAAATTTAACTCCAGATACAGGTGGGGTAAATAAATGAATCAGCTAACAGAATGTCCAGAATGTAATGCACATATGCAGGAAGTGAATGAAATTGTACAGCAATGTGAAATCTGTGGATACTGGACTGAAACCGGAACTGCCAGACTTGATTCACTGATGGTATTTGCATAAATGTGAAATTTTAGGGGTATACAAAATGTGTTATTGGGCTAAATTTTGGGATAAAGAAAAAGTGCTAAGAGAAGTACCACTGCATGCAAATACGCAAACTGAAGCAATGGACCTTTTCCAAGAAGACTTCCCAAACATAAGTCGCTTTGAGTTGATAAGACCTTAAAATCCACAAAAACTAAATTTATTTTTTCTATTGCATTTTTTATAGTTTGTTATTACAAAGAGGATAACAAGGGTACTTTCTTGCATGAGATTAAAGTCCATTATAGTAAATAGAATAATTATGAGTAGTAAAAGTGAGAATTTAGGTTCCAAAATGGTATATAATATCTACAACGAAGAGCTCTGTGATGTCCACAAAGGGACATTTTTAGACAACAACCAATGTTAAAGATGGGATGCCATCAGGTAGTTTCATATAAACTGCCTATTTTCTGAATTTTGTTCTAGTGCAACTTTCGAATATTACATTATGACAGAATATGAGTAATTATGTGTGAGAACTGAAGTCCAAAAACGATATATGCTTCATGCAAAAATAGTATATGTGGTGCCCTATCAATAGAACTCTTTAAACCCAACCAAGATTAAAGAAGTGATAAATACACTAGCAACCCAACGCTAATTTATTTCTTACAAGTGAGGAATAGGGCACCTTGATAAAGGTATAAACGTAACTTCTTTGTTTTAATTAGTGTAGAAGATAAAAAGTTGAATATTGTTCTAAAACTGAGATTAATTTCAAAACAATATATATGACTCTCCTGTAAAGGAACTTTGCTGCACCCTACAATCAAGTAAATCTTTTTTGTAAACTTTTAAGCCACGAATTCCCACTCCCCAATAACCCACTCTTTAAAAGTTTATTCTGCTTGAATTTTGGTGCATATCTTTATTATTGAAAGTAATTTAGATAAAAATAAATAGTTCTATTTTAGAAATACAATTACACCACGCACACAAGAGGATTGTGCGGGTGGAGTGGTGGAATAATTCAGGGCATCGTTAGGACCAAGAGCGATGCCCACTTTTTTAAAATGAAGCTAAATGATAAAGCTAAGGTTCCAAAACAAAAATTAGTGAAAGGTAAGAGTTTACGACATAGGACATTTTATAAAAGGATTGTCAGAAGTCACAACTTTACTCAAGCAATGAATGAAATTGATTGGCCAGAATTTTAGACTTCAATCGTTGATCCACACTTTTGCTTTGGGAAGTTCTTCAATACTGTAGGTTCTTACCGGACCTGGAATTACATACTTAAAAATTTCAACAGCACTATTGATCCAGTCCACATCTGAAACTACTGCGATCTTTTCAAAGGATGTGAAGTACTGTGTGACAGCCTTAGCGTCCTCCAGGATAGCTTTACCGCTAAAACTCTCAAAGTCCTCGTCCAGATAATAGAGGAAACGAACTTTTCCATACTTTTCCTTTTTGTCCTCAATGGCAGGAATCAAAACCTTATCATAGTCCTCTTGCTTTACTACTCCACTTGCACGGATTGCCAAAACTTTATCCGGCATATCTTCCATGATCTCTATCATTCCACTCCTCCTTTTGTGGTCTGCTTAATTCGATATACTGCGATTTAGAAGATTTCTTTCAGGTGTTACATCCCCCGCAAACACCTGAAAGTCACATTATAGTTGTTAAGGCATCAGCAATAAATATTTTCAGTGTAAGAGATGATAATAAACGAAAAACTGATGTCGTGATTGAAGAAAAAATCCTAGAGCTTAGCTTTTTAAGATAGCATCGCTCCATCTATCCAGCAGTTCCCTAAGTGCCTTTAATAGGATAGGTTTGGAAAAGACGGTGAAAATATAGCTCTGTATAAATCCCTGTTTGAAGTACAAGACAATCTTGGCATATCTGCCAAGGTTGCTTACTATTTGTTTAATTTTGATTTATTTTATCTAATTCCTGAATTTTCTTGCTTTGATTTCTTCTCCACACTTCCCTTTGAGTATTGAGAACATAGTTTCAATCAGATTTCTGTTATCTCGCAGTTCGCGGATGATCCGCTCTTGCTGCTGAAGAAATTCCGTGTTGTGCAGACCATCCACTTCCAGTGTAACACTACATGCAGAAGTGAGAATGCAACCATCAATATCCCTATCTGCTCATGCATGTGAAACAATTCCCTTCCGCTGAATCCAAGAAAGCTTGCTCCATGGCTTCCATACATCAGGACAATTCCTGTTAAACTTACAATGACTGATTGTGCTAATAGTGGAATATCCACAAGATAATTTAGTGTTGTCTTCTTCATTTCTGAACTCCTGTATGCTTTTTTTATGATCTGAATATTGGATCTGTTCTATGAATGTAAGAAAGATCACATGCGGTGTGCGATATGGGTATTATGCTGGTGTGTGGTGATGGTTGGTGGTACTCTGCATGTGATCTTTGCAATTTCCCGATTTGCAGATGCAAATATAAAGATACTTATAATTGAAAAGTAACCGTAAAGCTTCAACAGAAATTTAAGCTTGAATAGGAGGCTTTTAACTTTTTAAATGCTGTATAATAGCCCCATTAGTCCAGAAGCTCGAAATAAAGTTTTATTTTCTAAAATTGTCGTTATTCACTTACCAATTAACTTAAGGGATATCAGCAATGATACAGGTTCATGAATTTTTTTATGCAAACAGCCATTGATGAAGCCAGACATGGAATCGTGCACAACCATGGTGGACCATTCGGTGCTGTTATAGTCAAGGATGGAGAAATAGTTTCAAAGGCACATAACCAGGTATTAAGAAGCAACGATCCCACAGCCCATGCCGAAATACTTGCCATCAGAGAAGCTTCCGCATTACTCAACAATTTCGACCTGTCGGAATGTGAGATATATACCACATCCCAGCCCTGTCCCATGTGCCTTGCAGCCATATACTGGGCGAGGATCAAGACCATTTACTTTGGTTCCGATAAGGAAGATGTGGCAGAGATCGGATTTGATGACAGTCACTTCTATGACCTTATATGTGGCAATGCTGAAGACCCTGATTTTAAAACTGTGAGGATGGACAGGGAGAAATGCCTTGAGTTAATTGATATCTGGGAAGAAAAACCTGATAAACAGATGTACTGAGTTTCAATGTAATATACGAACAGAATATATAAGATACTACACAATAGATTATAATCAAGAGTTCACAGGTATCTGCTGAACCACTATTTTGAAAAAGGGACAGACGGTGACTTCAAACATGGCACTCGAGGATTTTACGGCAAGTATTATTACGTTGATCGTAACCATCCTGCTAATTCTGGTGCTGACATATCTTTTCAGGAAGAAATCACTTTTCTACAGAGAAAAGATAGTACAGGAGATAACTATTTTTTTGGTCATGCTTCTGGGTATTATTTTCACTATCTTCACCCTGCCGATCAGTGCCGAGGACAAGAACATCATCCTGACCTTCCTGGGAATCATAATCGGTGCAGCAATTACATTTGCTTCCACCACTTTTGTTGCAAATGCGATGTCAGGTGTTATGCTCAGACTGATAAACCCTTTCGAGCTCGGTGATTTCATCAAGATCAACGATACCTTCGGGAGGGTTACTGAGATCAATTTCCTGCACACCCAGATACAGTCCATCGACAGGGACCTGATAACCATACCGAACCGGACCCTCATATCCTTCCCCCTCAAGACAATCCGCTCCTCGGGTACTATAATCACAACAAGCGTATCCCTTGGTTACAATATCTCACGCAGCAATATTGAAAAGAATCTCTTGCTTGCAGCCGAAAAGACAGGACTTGAGAACCCATTTGTGCATGTCACAAAGCTCGGTGATTTTTCTGTTACATATAAGGTAGGAGGCTTGCTCAGGGATGTTGAAGGTATAATTACCGCAAGATCGGACTTCAAGAAAAACGTAATGGATACCCTGCACGAGGCAGACATCGAGATCGTTTCCCCCACATTTATGAACCAGAAAGTCTTCAGCCAGGATTACGTATGCCTGCCGCCGGAAGAAAAAGAGATCATCGGCCAGAAGCAGGAAATACCTGAAGTGAAGACCGAGGAGATAATTTTCGACAAGGCCATCGAAGCCAGAAACCTCAATCAGATATACAAATCCGTTGAGCAGTTCCCGGCCAGACGAAAAGCTATTGAAGAGAAACTCAGGGACCTCCAGGAGGAAAGAGCCCAAAACAGGATAAAGGATGAATTGACTTTACTGGAACAGGAAGAAGCGGAGCTCAAACCCGAGATACAGGAGCTCAAGACCGGCCCGGACATCACTGCCGATATGGAAGAAGAGGACAGGGGCTCCATCATCAACACCATAAAGGATATTGAGAACAGAGCTTCGGAGATAGACAGCGGTCTGAAAAGACTGGAAAAAAGGCTGGAAAGGCTACTGCCATAAAAGTTCCTGAACATCGAAACCTTTTCCTGTGACCGGACGGTAGAAAGTTCCATTGATAACCAGAAAATACTTTAAATTTGACAATCCTATTGCCCAGGATGATAATCGCTGTGCTCGGCCCCAGGGGCTCTTACTCGGAAAAAGCTGCCAGACAATGGCTTGCTGAAAATTGCAGTGAAGACGATCAAGTTCTCGAATACTGTGATGATATACAGGATGTTTTCGTGTCCCTCAAATCGGGTTCTGCTAAAATTGGCATAACACCTGTAGAGAACTCCATCGAAGGATCTGTGGGCGTCACACTCGACATGCTGCTGGAATATGACATAGATATAATCGGAGAGACCGTGGTGACAATCGAGCACTGCCTGCTCTCCAGGGGCAAAAAAGAAGACATCAGAATCATTCTTTCACATCCTCAGGGGCTTGCCCAGTGCCGTCAGTTCCTGAAGGACCATTTCAAGGATGCGGAACTCAGGACCACTGGTAGCACATCTCATGCTGCCAAGCTTGCCACCGAGTTTGAGGAGATGGCAGCTATTGCCTCACGTGAATCCGCAGAGATGTATGACCTGAACATAATTCTTCCGAATATACAGGACAGGGAACAGAACCACACACGTTTTCTCATTATGGCCGGTCCGGATTATTCGACTAACAGTTGCCAGGATACTATACGGAATTCCGCAGTTCCGGAAGCAAAAAGATTCTTTAAAACTTCAATTATTGTGTACCTTGATCGTGATCGTCCCGGAGCTCTGTATGAGATACTCGGGGAATTTGCAAGTCATGGGGTAAATCTCACAAGGATCGAATCCCGACCTTCCAAACGCAGTCTGGGAGATTACGTATTCTATATAGACTTCGAAGGACATATAAACGATGAAATTATAAAAGAAGCAATATATAATATAGAGTCCAAGGTCGGAATGTTGAAAAACTTAGGTTCATATCCGATATATAAAAAGGATCACTTATAAATAGATGAAATTACATCGAACCCGGTGCCGCAATGGATGTCAGAGACTTTATTAAAAAGCAGGAATCAGCCCTGAAAAGATACCGCAGGGTCTACAAGCTGCTGGATTTCATCACAATCCTGATCATACTATATACTATCATGGTCGTGCTGAATTTCGACCAGGTATTTACTTTTATAGCCAGCCTCGAAGTGCGCGTCGGAACCAGCTACGAAGTAGCGGGCAGAACTATTCCTTTCGAGACTGTTGCCATGCTGCTCATTGCAGCTTTCATGTCCCTAATACTGACATTGCTGCTACACATAAGGGATAGAAAAACAGCCGCAATATTGCAGATTGAGCAAAAATATCCGAACCTTCGGGAAAGGCTACGCACTGCATATGATAATAGCAATGTTGACAATATAATAGTAAGTGATCTGCTTGAGGCTGTATCTTCTAATCTCACAAAGGTAAGGTCGTCAGAGTTCCTGAGAAAAAAACGGATTATCGTAAGTATCGTACTCATACTGCTTTCAGTTTCGGCCCTCACCTACATTACTACAAACAATATTGGAACAAATCCTGACTGGGAAGAAGTGATCAACAGTATTCCGGGAATGCAGGAAGAGGATAATCCCGGTGATGTGGCTGTGATAGATGAAGGTGAAGACGGCCAGGGAGGCAATGGTAACGAGGACCTGACCGGTGAGCCCACAGTAGTTGTTGTGGACGGAGAGGAAGTGGACCTGTCATTACCACCTGGTACCGGAACCGGTTTTAATCCGAACGATGAAGCCGAAGAGATCATAGAGGATTTTGAAAATTCCCCAGGAGGACCCCCCACGGTGACACCTTCCGGGACTTATTCCGAAGAACTGCCCGAAGGATACGAAACCGTCATCAGAGACTACTTCGAACAGCTTGCTGAAGAATGATAGTAACTTTAATAGAATTATTTCTAGGACTAAGATAAAGGAGAAAATAAATGGCTAGTGACCTGAATTCAAGGGATATTACGCAGACATACAAAGTTGCTGGAGATATGTTTGCCACTCTTTCCAATGAGATCGGCAAGGTAGTTGTCGGCCAGAAGGAAACGGTGGAACAGATAATTATCGCAATTCTCTGTAATGGCCATGCGCTGGTCGAAAGTAACCCCGGACTTGGTAAGACCCTTACCATATCAACAATATCCAAGTCAATGGACCTGAACTTCAGCAGGATACAGTGTACGCCTGACCTTATGCCTGCGGATATCACCGGAACTAACATTATCGAAGAGAGTGACGGGCACAAGCAGTTCAAGTTCGAGCCGGGACCGATCTTCGCAAATATAGTACTTGCGGACGAGATCAACCGTGCGTCACCGAAAACGCAATCCGCACTTCTCGAAGCCATGCAGGAAAAACAGATTACCATAGGTAATGACACATATCTCCTCGAGCAGCCGTTCTTCATACTTGCCACACAGAATCCCATTGAGATGGAAGGTACCTTCCCGCTCCCAGAGGCGCAGCTCGACAGGTTCCTTCTGAAGATTCTTCTGGAATATCCCAAGTACGAGGAAGAGATTGAGATCGTGGACAGGTATACACGTTCGGTGATGCCGAGTGTCGGCAAGGTGCTTAACAAGAACACACTCATCGACCTTCAGAAACTTACAAGGGATATGCCTGTTGCTGATGATATCAGAAACCGTGCCATCAAGATAGTTATGAGCACCCGTGTTAAGAACGAGTTTATCGAGTACGGTGCATCCCCAAGGGCATCTATCGGCCTGATACTTGCCGCAAAGGCAAGGGCACTACTCCAGGGAAGGAACTTCGTAAGCAACGAGGATATTGATGCAATGGCCTATCCAATCCTCAGACACAGGATGATACTCACCTTCGAATCCGAAAGGAAGGGTGTCACTACGGACCAGGTTATCCGGAATATCCTTGAGAAGATAAAATAAGTCATCGGCCAGACCGGAAAATAATCCGAGAAGCAGGCAATGAGCGAAAAAAAGCATACTATAGATGTTGATTTCTTCAGGCAGCTCGACCGCTTTACCTTCATGGTAAGAAAGAAGGTGTCCACTGCCTATGCCGGTAGCAGGCGATCCACCCATAGCGGAAAGGGACTGGACACTGTCGGTTACAGGGAATACAACCGGGGAGACGAACTCAAGTCCATAGACTGGAAGGCATATGCCAGGATCGAAAAACTCTATGTACGCCAGTTCGAGGAAGATAAATCCCTTACAACCCATATCTTACTGGATGCCAGCAATAGTATGGACTATGCAAGCGAAGATACCACCAAATACGAATATGCAACAATGCTTGCTGCTGGTTTTGCCTATCTTGTCACAAAGGACAATGACAAGTTCGCGATCTCGACCTTTGCAGATGATGTGAATATAGCAAGAGCCAGGAGAGGCAGGAAATACCTCCTGCAGACCATCGAGCGTCTTGAAGATGTGAAACTGGGAGGTAAGACCGGTATCGATGAGATTACCACACAGTACGGGAAAGCCATAAAGTCAAGGTCACTCATAATCATTATATCTGATTTTCTTGATGACTTCAAGTCGATAGAATCTGCAATCTATCGTTTTTCATATCACGACCTCATACTTGTCCAGGTACTTGACCCAACTGAGCGAAACCTGAAGGTACACGGCCACAGCAAGCTGGTAGATCTTGAAACGGATGTCAATCTTGACACATATGTAAGTGATTCGTTCAAGGATGAGTACCAGGAAAAACTTGAAGAGCACATAAACAGGATACAGGACACATGCAGCAGGGTAGGAGCCGAATTCTACACCTTCACCACGGATATACCGATATTTGATGCGTTCCTGCACACCATCAGCAGGAGGAGATAATCAATGCCCTTTGAAAACCCCCTTGCTCTTGCCGCTCTTGCTAGTGTCATTCCGTTGATAATCCTCTACCTGCTCAGGCCAAAACCACTGCAGGTGATGGTGCCTTCGCTGATGTTCCTGATGAAGATACAGGAAGAGAAAAAACGTTTCTATACATCCATCACTAAACTCATAAAGGACCCGCTTTTCCTTATCCAGCTATTTGTTCTGATATTACTTGCACTGGCAGCAGCAGCACCTTTTATCGAGACCCAGGAACCACTGAGTGGAGAGCATACTGTCATAATTATAGATTCATCCGCAAGTATGCAGACCGATAACCGCTTCGAGGATGCTGTCTCGGATGCAAGGGATTATGTGAGCAGGACAAACAGCATAATACTTGCAGGCAACACTCCGGTTACAGTGCTTGAGAGAGAAGGATCGGACGCAGCCTACCAGACCCTTGACTCGGTTGAGCCGGGAGCAACGGTTGCAGATATCTCCGGTGCAATCTCCGCAGGTATGCAACTGCTTGACGAAGGAGGAAGGGTTGTTGTTATCTCCGATTTCACCAACTGGGAGGGAGATGACCCCGTAAATGCAAAGACTCTGGCACAATCTTTCGGACTCGATGTCGAGTACGTCCTTGTTGGCAGAAGTACTGATAACGTAGGAATTATTCAGGGAGAGGTACAAGCGGTCGAAGGGTCCTACACCTACACAGGTGTCGTGAAGAACTATAAGAACAGCAGGGAACTGGTCGAGCTTGAGATCAGCACCGGAGGTTCGACAACAACCCAGAGGTTTGATGTTGCAGCGCGATCCACACAGCAGTTCAAGGTAGATAATCTGAAAAGAGGCATCACAGAAGTGACGATTACAACTCCTGACAGTCTTATGGTGGACAATACAGCCTACGTATCCATACCCCGGGTTTCCACAAAGGAAGTACTCGTGGTATCTGATGTTGAAAAACTACCATCATATACAGCCCTGTCACTCATGCCGAACATCCGGACCACCCTTATGAACGGAGTACCTGCAGACCTTTCAGATTACAGTTTTGTGGTCATTGCAAACAAAGAGAGAGCACTGGCATCAGGTGAGATCGAAACACTTGGCAGCTTCATCAGATCTGGCGGAGAGAGTGTATTTGTGGCAAGTAATGCACTGTCCGGGGATAATGCCGGTGCCAGCCTGCAGGAGCTGATGCCTGTGATTACCGACGGAGTTGTGGAAGCTGAAAGAGGTACCACGCTGGAAGTCCAGCAGGATACCAGGCTCAGCGAGGATATCAAATTCGATGAGGTTGCCGTTTACACTTACCTCAATGCCACCGAAAGGAGAGGTGCCACCACACTGGTCAGCACTACCGAAGGTGTACCCATGCTAAGTTACGGGACCATAGGAGACGGAACAGTGGTCTATCTGGGACTCAACGATGCACTTGCAGAGGATGCATGGAACAACTTCCATAACCTGCCCGAATACCCGGTATTCTGGTTCAAGCTTGCGGGATGGCTCGGAGGCACCGGAACCATAACCGATTATAACTTACAGACGGGTTCTGTCTCCGCACTTGCACAGGTACAGGACATCGAGACACCCAGTGGTGTGGAGAATGTCAACAGGGTACTCTATGATGAGGCCGGTGTGTACACCGTGGCAGGCAAACAGATAGCTGTAAACCTTTACGATGACAGGGAGTCCGATACGACCCTTGAAGGAGTGGACCTGATCGAGCGTGCGGAAGCTGAGGAAGATCCAGGCATTGTGCGTGCTGACAGCTACACGGCAAAGAACTACCTTGATACGTATATGATAATCATAGTCTTCCTGCTGGTCCTGCTTGAACTCTACATAATCAAAAAACGGGGTGAACTGTAATGGCAATAATTAATTTTGAAAGCCCTGAGATGCTCTGGCTCATCGTTCCGGTCATTATCGGCGGAATCTATCTGTTCAGAAAATCCACAAAAAAGAGCCTCATAATTTCCAGAATGATTGTTGCCATATTGCTTGTGATCGCATTTGCATCACCCTATACTCTGGATGCGAGAGTCAGCTCCAGCGAGAATCCCGATATTGTCCTGATATCAGACGAGACGGCCAGTATGGAACTTTTCAATGGAGAGACATCGACAAATCTCTACGAAGCTCTGACCGCCATGACGCCCACAACACTTGTCCGGCTCACCGGAGAGGAAACTGCCCTTGGTGATGCCATCATGCAGTATGCAAGAGGCGATAACCAGATAGTCCTGGTAACCGACGGTAACAATAACCGGGGAGCAGAAATTGAAGAGGCGCTTGAATTTGCCGATGATGTGGGAACCACCGTCTACTATGTGGAACCTGATCTGGAAACAAATGACCTGAGTGCACAGATAGTCGGAGACAAGACCGTAATCGTGGGCAATGACAACCAGTTCAACATCCTTGTAACACAGGCAGACGAAGAAACTATAAGTTTTAGTTATGAGCTGTACAGGGACGATGAGCTCATAAGAAGCGGCGACTCTGAAATAAATGAAGATGAGCGCACAAAGACCATACCTGTACCCCAGATCAGTTTCTCAGAACTCGGAGAACATACTTTGAGACTGGTCATTACACCTTCATCAGACTCGGACCCCATCAATAACGAATTCTACAAGAGCATATATGCAATACCCAAACCACCCATACAGGCTGTAGGACTGGAAACGGATTCGCCTCTTGCTTACAATCTATTCAAGCTCTATGATGTGGACACATCAGATGATTTCTCAGATCTTGATGGTACAAAGGCCATAGTTCTGGATAATGTACACGCGAACTCACTTTCAGCAGGCGATGTGGAGGATCTTAAAGAATATCTGCGGGACGGACGCGGTATTGTTGTCGTGGGAGGAGAGAGGTCATATAATTTCGGAAATTATCTTGATTCGGATATAGAACAGATACTACCTGTGATATCCGAGCCCACTGACTATAGTGGAGGAAGGAATGTTGTGCTTGTGCTTGACGTATCCCAGAGTACGGCTGCACATGGTACACTTGGAGATATTCTGGGAAATGCTGTTCATATAATTGAAAACGAGAATCTCAGAGATGCGTATCTCGGAGTCATCGCTTTTGGAAGTGAAGGGCTGGATGTCTCAAATGGTCTGGTCTATCTTGGAAGTGCATCCAATGTCGAATCATTAAGAAACAGTGTTGAAACACTTTCACCCACAACAACCAGTGAGACCTCACTTAATGAGGGACTTCTCATCGCTGAGGAATGGCTGCAGAACGAGGTTGGAGAACTTGATATAATAATCATATCCGACGGTGGTATAGAGCAGTCATATGACGAAAGCCTTGAGATTGCCAATAATATACAGGGCAATGGTGTGAATATGTACTATGTACATATCCAGTCCAGTGCCCCTTCCCAATATGATAATACCGGAACTCCCTATGCTGAAAAGTTGATGAGTGAGATAGGAGGCATTTACTTCCATGTTGCACAGGGCGAGAGAGCAAATATCGTCTTTGATGATCTGCAGGAACCCACTGACACTGGTAACGAGACTCAGATAAGCTCCTACCCGCTCATAGAACTCAACACAAAGCACTTTATAACACGTGATGTGGACCTTGAAGGCAATATCACAGGTTTCAATGACGTTACTCCCAAGGCAGGGGCAGACAGGCTTGTGATCACCAGCACCGGAAAACCAGTGCTAACCACATGGAGATATAGCCTCGGAAGAGTAGCTGCCCTGACAACAGATAACGGAGAAGGCGGGGAGACAAGATGGGCTACCCAGCTTTATTCAGGAAATAATTCAAAGCTCATATCATCCACCCTGAGCTGGGCTGTGGGCAATCCAAGGGAAGAGACAGGTGCTGTGGTTGAAGCTCCTGACGGCTGGTTCGGAACACCCGTGGAGATCGAGCTCACTATGTATGACGATGGAATACCGATCCTGAAACTTGACGGGGAAGACGTATCCATTTCACTTACAGGTGATAATGTCTATGAAGCATCCGTGGAGCCCGATACCATAGGAATGCATGATCTGTCAGGCTATCCAATCGCGATTAACTACGGCCTTGAATACAGGGATGTGGGACTCAATGAGGACCTACCCGCAATGATAAAACAATATGGCGGCCAGACCTATGAGGACGGACAGGATGCCCGTGCAAACCTGCTTGTGGATGCAAGGGAGAACTCACAGACACTGGTGCGTGAGAGCATCAGCCAGAAGATCTGGTTCCTGCTGGCAGCCCTTGTGATCTTCCTGGGGGAGGTCATACTCAGAAGGATCAGAGAGATACAGGAAATGAAGAGAATGCAAAGGGAAGTACAGGGCTGAAACTTTTCTTTTGCATCCCTTCCCAATTTTCAAAAGTTTCCCATTTGCATGTGTTTGTGTTGGAGAGCCTGCATGACTCTTTTTTTCGCACTTGATCTTTTCATCCGGTCAAGCCTGCTGAATTCTCCAAGCTGTCTGTCAACCCTGTCATGTTCCAGCAGAACTGAAACATCCCCCATCAATTTTCTATATAGCAGGTCAAGACCTTTTTTAGTTATGGATTTACGCTTTTCATCCAGAATGCCTTTTTGAATCATCTGATAACAATGATCCTCAAATCCGGAATCATTCAAACCAATATATCCCAGCAGATTCCTCTCATTTTCAAAACCAAGGAAAAACATGAACAATATCCTCATTTGTATGTCCTCTGTTTTATTCAGGATACCATAGAGTGCAAGTACAACGGAACTGTCATGTGACAAAAGAAAAACTGTTGATCCGTCCAGTGTGTGCATTAGCAGACCCAGACCTGAGATATGGAGTTTTTTCAGTTCTGCCATCCCTATATTATCAACATTAAGATATTTCCAGATATCCTCTGTCTGAACGAAACCGCTAAGAGAAGAGTTTTCGTGTTTCCAGAGTATTTTGTTAGCTATCGTATTTGCCGGTATGTCTTCCCTGAAGGTCCAGTTGCTCGATAGTTCGTTGAACTTATTATCAATATCGGTACCAAGTTTTACTTTCCCACTATCTCTGATCTTTTCCACTACATCCATACCCGATGATGTTAAAGATGCATAGTCATCCACCATATCTTTTCTTTTCAGACTGTTAAAGGTCCTCTGTAGAAGAGCAGTGTCATTATTAAAAAGAGGAAGAATTACGGTTGAGCTGTCCATTCCTGTCGCAAAGAGGCATAGAAGACGTATTTCTTCCGGCTGAAGATTTCCAATTACCGGATCCGCTTTTAAACCTAAAAGCCGCATGAGAAGGTGTTTCAAAGTAGAGACATCTTCCTTTTTGCCTGCGAGAACCAGGGAGAAAAGAGCATTTCCATGGCCAATGGTCGCTTTTTGTTTATAGTCAACCACCAGAAAAGAACCATGTTTCGTGTAATTCTGGATTTTATTGGCAACTGCATGTGAAAGTGGCCGGTCTATAAATTCAATTTGTTCAAGAAGGATCCGAATTACTTCAGTACCGGCAATTATCTCGATGTTTCTATCCGTTAAGCGAACTCTCCATGCATTCCATTTTGAAGAATCGATATAGTACATCGTTGATATCTGCGGGATCCCGGCTATACCATAGAAATCCATTTCGCCATAGAACATTGGTTTTTCGGACCTGGGGATCATATCAATTTATAGTTTACAAGAACACATAATATATAATTATGTATATATAGATATTATCAAGTCGTTGACGGCAAAATAAATAAGGCATCCTGAAAAACTTAGATATGGGTTTATTATGCAAGTATCTGTAATTGGAGGAGCAACTGACAGTGGAAAGACTACAATTATACTCAGACTATGCAAGTACCTTCGTGACAGGGGAAAACATCCCGGCGTCATAATCCAGGAGAACGGTCAGGTTGACTATGATGAAAAGACACTGAACAGTCTCGGGATTGAAACAAAGGAAATCGACAGCGTCTGCATACCATGTTCGCTGGATACGGATATCAGGTCAAACCTCCTGAGCCTTAAAGAAGAATCAAAGCCAGATCTGGTCTTTATCGAGGCCGAAGAGACTGTGATCCCCCATAAGATAAGAGTCGATATCGAGCGGATGGAGCTTCCGGATGTAGACTTCCTCCCGGTTGTGGTTATCGTGAACGCAAGCGACTTTGAAACAGAAGAGGATCAGCTTACGGAATATGCCCGAAAGCAGCTTGACGGAGCGGAGATCATCTGTATCAATAAAATAGACATCGCAGACCGGAGTAAGATCAATAAGATCGAAGAGATGATCTCTAAAATGAATCCAAGGGCACGTATCATTCGTGTATCAGCACCCAGTGAAAAAGGAGAGCTGAAGAACCTCATTACCTGAAGATTCTATCAGATTGTGCAGTACTGATAATCCTTCTTTTTTCAGAAAAGCTTTTTTAATTTTTTCAATTGCTATTACTGCTGTATTTGTTCTTTTTCCAGAGTACTCAATCACCAATATTACTATTAGTTATTTATTCACAATTGTAATATGCAAAGATTTATATGTTTGTTGTTACTAGTATAGAGTGTAGCACTTAAGCAAGATCATTTCGTGATCCATAAATAATCACAGATCATTAACAAATAGAGGAAACATCATGGACGAAGAAAAATACGGATTTAACACCCTTGCCCTTCATGCAGGACAGATACCGGATCCTACAACGGGTTCGCGTGCAGTACCGATCTACCAGACAGCATCATACGCCTTTAAGGATTCAGACCATGCAGCCAACCTTTTCGGGCTGAAGGAATTCGGCAATATCTATACAAGGCTCATGAATCCCACCACAGATGTCCTTGAGAAAAGGGTTGCCGCCATTGAAGGTGGTACAGGAGCGTTAGCGGTTGCATCAGGAATGTCCGCAATAACCCTTGCCACACTTGGAGTCACAAATCTTGGTGATGAGATCGTTTCCGCAGACAACCTATATGGCGGGACCTACCAGTTGTTCAACAATACTTTCCCCGATCTTGGCAGGAAAGTCAGGTTCGTGGACTCAACAAAACCCGAGGAGTTCAGGGCTGCCATTAATGAAAAGACAAAGGCCATTTATACCGAGATCATCGGTAATCCAAAACTTGACGTTGCAAATCTGGAAGAGCTTGCAAAAATAGCCCATGAAGCAGGTATTCCGCTTATAGTGGACAATACCGTGGGTATTGGTATCACACGCCCAATTGATTTCGGTGCGGATATTGTTGTACTCTCAGCGACCAAATTCCTTGGAGGACATGGTACTTCAATCGGCGGCGTTATAGTTGATTCCGGGAACTTCAAATGGGATAACGGTAAGTTCCCACAGTTCACAGAACCGGACCCAGGTTATCATGGTCTCAAATACTGGAAGACCTTCGGGGATTTCCCTGAGCTTGGCAACATTGCCTTTATAATCAAGATGAGGGTTCACCTGCTCCGTGATCTCGGACCTGCACTGAGCCCCTTTAATGCCTTCCAGTTGATCCAGGGTCTTGAGACTCTGCCATTGAGAGTTGAGAGACATAGTAAGAATGCCCTTGAGGTCGCAAAGTTCCTCAATGAACATCCTCTTGTGGAATGGGTCAATTACCCCGGACTTGAGGATCATCCGAGTCATGAACTGGCCGGGAAATACTTGAACGGCAAATATGGCGCCATCCTGGGATTCGGAATCAAAGGAGGCATCGAGGCTGGCAAGAAATTCATCAATAATGTCAAGCTCCTCTCACACCTTGCAAATATCGGTGATGCAAAGACACTTGTTATCCATCCGGCATCCACCACCCATCAACAACTGACCGTTGAGGAAAGAAAGTCCACAGGAGTAACTGAGGACTTTATCAGAATGTCTGTAGGGCTCGAGGATGTCGAGGACATAATCGCAGATATCGACCAGGCATTGAAGGGGTCCCAATGAAACATGAGTCCGTTGGTACAGTAGAAACCCAATATTATAGCTTCCCTGACGACTTCCCGCTTGATAGCGGGAAGGTACTCAGGGATGTTACACTTGCATACGAGACCTACGGAAACCTGAATGCGGATAAAAGCAATGCCATTCTGGTCTGCCATGCACTTACAGGTGATGCCCATGCTGCCGGATGGCATCCGGGTGACAGGAAGCCCGGTTGGTGGGACACTCTTATCGGACCCGGCAAAGCACTTGATACACAAAAACACTTTATTATCTGCTCCAACATCCTTGGAGGATGCAAAGGCTCAACCGGTCCCTCTTCCATAAATCCTGAAACCGGAAAGCCCTATGGTCTTGATTTTCCAGTTATTACAATAGGAGATATTGTAAGGGCGCAAAAACAGCTCACCGAACACTTCGGCATCAAAAAGCTCTTTGCGGTGATCGGAGGCTCCATGGGAGGAGCGCAGGTACTCCAATGGACCACATCTTATCCTAAATCTGTAGCTAATGCCATCGCTATCGCAACTACAGCCCGATCTTCCCCGCAACAGATTGCCTTTAATGAGGTTGCCAGGATAGCCATCGTATCCGATCCCGAATGGAAGAGAGGAGATTACTATACCGATGATACTCCTGTACGAGGGCTTGCCCTTGCAAGAATGATCGGACATATCACCTACCTCAGTGATGACTCCATGCAGGAGAAATTCGGCAGAAAGCTCCAGAACAAGGAGAAGTATGACTTTAATATGGACTTTGATTTCGAAGTTGAGAGCTATCTCCATTATCAGGGACAATCATTCACCCAGAGGTTCGATGCCAACTCCTATCTTTACATCACCAAGGCACTGGACTATTTCGACCTGTCAAAGAATGGCTCTCTTAAGGAAGGGCTGAAGGATGTCGAAGCCAAATTCCTGGTAATTGCTGTCAGTTCCGACTGGCTGTATCCACCCTACCAGTCAAGGGAGATAGTGGCCGCATTAAGTTCAAGCAATAAGGAGGCCACCTACAGGGAAATCGAGTCGAACTACGGTCATGATGCTTTCCTGCTCGAATCCGGACATCTCAATTACCTGATAAGCAATTTCCTGTCTCATGTTGTTGTATCGGATATCATGAAGACCGAGATTATCTCCATCAGGGAAGGCCTGAGTATTGAGGAGACTGCAATTGTCATGTGCAAAGAAGGAATCACGCATCTTCCAGTAGTTTCCGATGGCGGCGTCCTCGCAGGCATCGTTACCTCATGGGACATTTCAAAGGCAGTGGCAATGAAATATAATTCCCTTGACAGGATAATGACAACTGATGTCATAACCGCAAGCCATCAGGAAAGTATTGAGAGTGCCGCAAAGAAAATGGAGGAACATAACATTTCCGCACTTCCTGTTGTAGATGATGACAGACGGATACTTGGTATTATAGGCAGCGATGAGATCAACAGGCTCATTGGCGGATACGCATGAAACGATAATTTTTGAAAAACAAGTGCACAGAGGCACTTCACCTTAGATAAATGATTTCGTTTCTGCCTTTGTACACTCAAGGCCTGTATTTATCCTGTTTTAATTTGTTTCATATATCTTTTTACGGTACTTCTGTTTTTTATCGATTCCAAGCAGTACTTGAAACCCTTTATATATACTGCTGATTTAATACAGTACTGTTGAAAAACAGAGGTGTCATATGATCGACTTTGCCTGCAAGGAATTTGAAATCGAAGCCGTAATTAAATGCGGCCTGAACCTTACAAAAGCCGATCTGCAGGTACTCAAGCATTTCCTGCAGTTCGGGCAGAACTGGCTCAATACAGAGCATATTGCCGAGGATCTGGGTCTTAATCTTTCCACGGTTCAGAGAAGTGTGAAGAAACTGTATGAGCGCAATATCCTCATTCGCTCCCAGAACAATATGGACGGTGGCGGATATTTCTTTGTCTACAAGATACGCAGCAAGAAGGAAATCCGCGAACTGATCATGGATATAGTCAACAGCTGGGTCAAGCGTGTGGACAGTGAATTGCAGGCATGGGCCGAAGAGACAAAAACAACAGATGAGCATCATAAAATAGCTGACACTTCTGATCAAAGGTGAAACAATGCTAAAAATCACTCCTTATCTTGGTATACTCGTTATAATAGTATCAGTCGCAGGACTGTGGTTCCCGCTGCTTGGATATTTCCTGCTTGTGGTATTTGCCGCACTCCTGATAAGCAGTATCTTCAGGGGAAGATGGTTCTGTGGAAATCTCTGCCCGAGAGGCAGTTTCAATGACTTCTGGGTAAGCAAGATCACAAGGAACAAAAAGATACCTGATTTCCTCAGAAGTCTGTGGATCAGGATCCCTCTCTTTGCACTGATGATGGGATTTATGGGATACAGACTTCTTCAGACCGAGGGTCTTGTTAACCAGATAGGCATGGTTTTCGTGATCATGTGTCTTATGACAACTTCCATCGCACTGCTTGCCGGTGTTAGTATCAGCCCCCGTACCTGGTGTACATTCTGTCCCATGGGAACGGTACAGAACCTTATCGGCGGCAGCAAATACCAGCTTCAGATGGATGAGTCAAAATGTGTAAGCTGTAAGAAGTGTGACAAATCATGTCCCATGCAGCTTGAGGTTCATACCAACGAGAAGAAACCTGACTGCATAAAGTGCGGAAGATGTGTGACAGCCTGTCCCACAAAGGCACTTGCTTTCGAGTCCTGAGTCCTTAAAGACTCAGGATCTTACATTTACTGCGTTATTTACACTATTTTCTATTTTGAGATGAGAATCAAGCTGATAATATCGGCGGATTGACTCGTATTTTTTCCTTTTCATAAAGATTTTAAATGATCAGAACAATCTATTAAAGGGGTAGGTAGTGGAAAATAACATGAGAAGAGCATTTGCTATCTTTTTATCATCCATATTCATACTGGCAGCTTTCAGCAGCCCTGCCACCGCCCTGACCACAAGAGTCGGAAATATCATAATAATAGATGATACCGTTGAGGATGACCTCTACCTTGCCGGCGACAATATAATCATTTCAGGTAATATTATGGGTAATGTGGTAGCCGCAGGCGGAAGAGTTGAGGTAAGAGGCAATATCACACGGGACCTTACTGTGATGGGTAGTGAGGTGATCATCACCGGGAGTGTTGGTGATGATATCCGGATTGCTACCGGTTCACTGGATATGGAAGGGGAAGTAAGAGATGACCTTATCCTAGCTTCCGGAGAGACTTTTTTGTCCAGCGGGTCAACAATCGGTGGAGATCTCTCCTTTACTTCAGGACAGATGCAAATGCTTGGCAGTGTTGACGGCGATATGATGGGGTCCGGAGGTGAGATCACCATTGGCGGACATATTGGAGGAAATGCAGACCTTGAAGCCAGTGAGCTTGGAATACTGCCCGCTGCAGCCATCGGAGGAAATCTCAGGTATATGGTCCCTGAAAGGATCACCATACCCGAGGGCACTGTCAACGGAGAAGTGGATTTTGTAGAAACCGGAAACAGAGATGAAGACAGTGGCAGCATAGGACTGTTTTCAGTGATCTGGTGGATTTTAAAATATATCGTGCTGACAATCCTGGCTCTTGTCGTGCTGGCAATCTGGCCCGGGAAAATGGAAAAGCTGGCCCGGGAAACAACAGTTTCCCCCGGAAAGAAATTCCTGATAGGTCTGGGACTGATCCTCGGTGCCTGGATAACCTCTGTGCTGCTCCTGATAACACTGGTCGGCATACCTATCGGAGTGCTGTTGCTTCTGTTTATAGTGGCAGTTATGTACTTTGCGAGAGTTATAACGGGACTCTGGATAGGTAAATATGTGTTCGCAAAGGTCGGATGGGATCAGAAACCATGGGCGGAACTCGTACTTGGAGTATTTATCCTGCTGTTGATCAGCGAGCTGCCGATAATCGGATGGCTGGTGTACCTTGTAGCCACTCTCATACCTCTGGGAAATTACTACTACGAACTGAAAAATACACTTTAAGTTTAAATACTAAATCGTCTATCTGAATGTCTAGTAAAAGTATGCAATTCCATTATCCCTTCTTTAAGGGAGGTCTATTTCTTAATGCAAAAGATATGCACTGATATTGAAATCAATGCCCCGGCCGATAAAGTGTGGCATATACTGACTGATTTTGAAAACCTGTCCAGCTGGAATCCTTTCATGATCGTCAAAAAAGGAAAGCTCGAAGAAGGAAAACGCCTGGAGGTAACATTAAGCATTCCCGGTTCCAGGCCTATGACCTTCAAGCCGATTGTCCTGAAAGTTGATCCTGTTAAAGAATTTCGCTGGTCCGGAAACATGTGGATAAGGGGCATCTTTGACGGGGAACATGTATTCAGAATTGAAAAACTGGATGAGCACAGGACACGTCTGATACAGTGTGAAAGATTTCGCGGGATACTTGCCCCACTGATACTTCACCTGATGAAAGAGAATATAGAAACAGGGTTTGAAAAAATGAACCGGTCCCTGAAAAATGTCAGTGAGAAAGTATCAAAGGCTCATACGTAATGTGCCCGCGGCCTGATAACACGGTTATCCATGTATTGCTCGAAGCAGTGAGCAGTCCAGCCTGATACCCTACCTATGGCAAACACCGAGGTCGCAAGTTCCAGTGGTATGTCCAGATACTTGTAGATCACACCTGAATAGAAATCCACATTCGGATACATTGGCCTGCCGCGCATTTCCAGGAACTCACGATACATGGCATGCTCCAGGCTCTCTGCGATCTCGTACCAGGTAGGATCACCTTTTTCATCTGCCAGCCTTCTTGCCATTTCTTTGAATATCCTGGACCGCGGATCACCTGTTCTGTATACCCTGTGTCCAAAACCCATTATCTTCTGTTTGCTGGCAAGTTTATGGAGTACATAGGCATTCGCATTTTCAGGATTACCTACTTCATCCAGCATTTCCATTACACCTTTTCTGGCGCCTCCGTGGAGAGGACCTTTCAGGGTGCACAGACCTGTGATTATGGCTGAATATACGTCCGCCAGAGTGGAAGCCGTAATCCTCAGTGCAAAAGTGGAAGGATTCAGTTCATGCTCGGCACTGATTATAAAGTCCTTTTCCATAGCCTCGGCTTCTATAGCCGAAGGAGCTTCACCCCTTAGCATATACAGGAAATTGGCCCCATGCGATAGATTATCGTCAGGAAGGTACGGAGTCTCACCTTTTTTGCACCTGTACAGAGCAGCTAACATGGTAGGTAGTTTTGCTATAAGCCGAATAGCCTTATTCTTGTTTGCCTCCAGCGAGTTATTATCATTCTCATGGTCCATCTGAGCTGTGCAGGATATAGCCGTTCTGAGAGAATCAAGCGCCTCCGTACCGTAGTTACAGACCCTCATGATATCGATCATCTCTCCGTTAATACGGCGTTCTGTCTTCAGTCTGAAAGAATAGGCAGCAAGCTCCTGGTCATTGGGAAGCATCCCGTTGACCAATAAATATGAAACAGAATCATAGGACATCTCTGCCAGCTGTTCTATGGCGAGTCCCCTGTATTTTAAAATGCCCTGCATACCGTCGATAAAGGATATACTTGTATCCAAAGCTACAATGCCTTCTAGTCCTTTTTTTGTCTCTTGCAAGTAAACGCCCCCCAGCGAAGGAAATCCATTTTGGTAAAATATCCCTTATATATCATTCGTCTTGCTGTATATATAGCTTGCTTAAGGATTATATAATAAAAAAGAAAAATAAAGTAATTTAAAACAAAAAAAATTAAAAAAAGTAATATGTAATTAAAAAGGGGTTTATTCCCCTCTTACCTTATCCCTGAGGAACTTGTGAAGGATACCACCGTTCCTATAGTACTCTATCTCAATTTCCGAGTTCAGGCAAACAATTGCCCTGAACTGAGTGGTCTTTCCTTCAGAATCTTTAGCAACTACGGTAAGTTCTCCATTGGGCTGAAGGTCTCCGATTCCCTTAATATCGAATGATTCCCTGCCTGTAAGACCAAGGCTCTGTATGTTCTCGCCATCTGCAAACTTCAGAGGCAATACACCCATTCCTACCAGGTTACTGCGATGGATCCTCTCAAATGACTCGGCAATGACAGCCTTTACACCCAGAAGCTGAGTACCCTTTGCGGCCCAGTCACGGGAGCTGCCCGTACCATATTCTTTTCCTGCAAGGATGATCAGAGGAATGTCATTCTCCATGTATTTCATTGCTGCAGGGTAGATATGCATCTCCTCACCGGTGGGAACGTATAATGTCCATGAACCCTCTTTTCCGGGGGCAAGCTGGTTCTGCAGGCGTACGTTTCCAAACGTACCCCTCATCATAACCTCGTGGTTACCACGTCTGGAGCCATATGAGTTGAAGTTCTTCTCGTCAACACCCTTTGAGAGCAGGTACTGGCCTGCCGGGTAATCGGTACGTATGGAACCTGCTGGTGATATATGATCGGTGGTGATACTATCGCCCACCATGACAAGGGTACGTGCGTTCTCTATGTCCTGAAGGTTCTCTGTTTCCATCGGGAAATCCTTGAAGAATGGCGGCTCCTGAATGTAGCTGGAATCTGCATCCCAGTCGTAGAGCAGGCCGGACGGTGCATCAAGTTCTCTCCAGAGTTCGGTTCCCTCGAAAACATTGGAATACTCATCTTCGAACATCTCAGGCCTTACAAAATCCTGTGTATACTTTTTGATATCCTCTCTTCCAGGCCATATGTCGGACAGATATACAGGCTGTCCGTTAGGATCGCATGCTATCGGCTCTGAGGTCAGGTCAATATCAACGGTTCCCGCCAGGGCGTATGCCACCACAAGCATGGGTGATGCAAGATAGTTCGCCTTTACATGCGGACTTATCCTGCCTTCAAAGTTCCTGTTACCGCTGAGCACGGCGGCAACTGTAAGGTCCTTATCCTCGATCTCCCTGGCGACGGCCTCTCTGAGAGGACCACTGTTACCGATACATGTCATACAGCCATAACCCACCAGATGGAAACCGAGGGCTTCCAGATATGGCATAAGGTCCGCTTCCTCGAGATAGTCTGTAATTACACGGGAGCCAGGTGCAAGGCTTGTCTTGACAAATGGTTTTACCTTCAGGCCTTTTTCAACGGCATTCTTTGCAAGCAGACCGGCACCCATCATAAGTGCTGGGTTTGAAGTATTGGTACAGGATGTGATAGATGCTATGACCACCGATCCATGAGTTACTTTTACGATATCGTCAGCGCATTTGACCTTTGCGATTCCTGTGTGATGAGGTTGTGTAGCTTCAGCGACACTGTAACCACCTTCTTCTAGCCATCTGCTGTAAGCTTCATCACCATTCATCGGCTTATTATTCTTTAACTCATAGACATCCTTCATTGTCTGATGGAAGACCCTGGACATATCCTGGATAGGAATACGGTCCTGTGGTCTCTTGGGTCCTGCAAGACAGGCGTCAACAGTTCCCATATCCAGTTCCAGCATTGAGCTGAAATTAGGTTCAGGGGCATCCTTTTCCAGGAACAGACCCTGCTGCTTGCAATACTCTCTGACAAGATCTACATGCTCTTTACTGCGGCCTGTCATGGTCATGTATTCCAGTGTGACCTCATCCACAGGACAGAATCCCATTGTAGCACCGTATTCAGGTGCCATGTTCGCAAGAACAGCCCTGTCTGCAAGGTCCAGGGTCCTGTAACCCGGACCGAAGAACTCTACAAACTTTCCGACAACTCCATGTTCCCTGAGCATCTGGACAACCCTCAGTACAAGGTCGGTGGAACTGACGCCTTCCTTGAGCTCTCCGGTGAGCTTGAATCCCACGACCTCAGGAACAGGCATGTAGTAGGGCTGGCCGAGCATGACAGCTTCTGCTTCAATGCCACCTACTCCCCATCCAAGTACACCGAGACCGTTTATCATCGTAGTGTGTGAGTCGGTCCCCACAAGCGTATCAGGATATGCGAGCAGTTCCGAGTCCTTTTCCACAAGGTGAACCAGAGGTGCGAGATACTCAAGGTTGACCTGGTGAATTATACCGCTTGCTGGCGGAACAACTCTCATGTTAGCAAAGGAGTTCTGTGCCCAGTGAAGGATCTCATAGCGTTCCTGGTTCCTGTGGAACTCATATTTCTCGTTACAGTTGCGTGCATAGGATGTTCCATAATAGTCAACCTGAACCGAGTGATCGATAACAAGGTCTGCAGGAATTACGGGGTTGATCTTCGAGGGGTCTCCGCCCAGTCTCTGCATTGCGGATCTGATCGCAGCTATATCGACTACGGCAGGGACACCTGTAAAGTCCTGAAGTATAACCCTTGAAGGTATGAATGGTATATCATCTGAAGGGACGGAATCCGGACTCCATCCTGCCAGGTTCTTCACATCATCCTCGGTGACAAGCTTTCCATCGATATTTCTCAGGAGGTCTTCCAGCAGTACCCTGATAGAAAAGGGGAGAGTTGATAATTTGACAAGACCAAGTTCTTCAAGCTTTTTTAACCGGTAAAGTGTGATCTTTTTACCGTCCATTTCAAAAATCTGTTTGGCCCCGAAGGGGTCATGACCGTGAGTGTCGTTCATTACTGTCACCTATAATAATTACATATCGTTAAAGTGGATTAAGGTTTAAACGCGTTGTGCTTACCTGAATGTGATTTGTTCAGACATATCAGCCGATAAAGCCAGCCGGTAATCTTTCCGGCGGCGGAGCTTCATTATAGACTTACTGTATATTATATATTTGCAAATGGGGCTGAGTAAATTCTAAAAACATATATACTTTGCTATGTTCGAATTGAGGTGAGAACAGTAAAAATAGACGAAATTAAGACCAAACAAAACTTTGAAGGAGGAGGGTTCTGCTTTCTGGCAGAACCCATAGATAGACATAATCTCAAATTCCAACGATCAGATTGCCGAACTGGCAAAAATCGCTGTCTGAGCTCACTATTGCAGGTTTGAGTGCGTTTATACCGGAATTGACTATATGTGATGCCTCGAGTACTCTTGATATCTGGGATTTGCCTTCCTCGAACAGGTCTCCCACGGACTTAAGTCCTTCAATGAATCCCTGTTCTATAAGGTCAACCGGATCCATACCTGCTTCAAGAGCTTCGTTTGCAATCCTTTCGACAGCACTTTCATCAAGATCGATCACAGCATGCCTCGCACTGTCAATGATCTCATCCTTGGTAAGAGTCATATTTTCACCTGTTACTCTGGTTTTCGTAATTTTTATCATGATTTCATAGATTTGTGATCATTACATTTTCAGACGATCCCGAGATCAAGCACAAGGGATCCTGCAATTGCAAGGATCGAGAATGCGAAGATCACGAGGTAATTCATGCGCTCCTTGGAAACTGAGAGACTCCACATGATGTATTCGAGCCCTTCGTAGTCCTTATCGCTCAGGGTTCTCCTTTCTTCAACTTTTTTAAGCAGCTCAAGGTTTCTCAGAACACCTACCCGGCGTGTTGCAATATGGTACCTGTGAGCAAAGAAGATAAGGTAACCCATGACACCCAGGTAGAAAAGAGCCTTTGCCATGATCCCGTTATAGTAGTCAGCAATGATTATCAATCTCAACAGGACTGCCGAGACCAGACCCAGCCAGAAATAGAACTGGATCTTCCTCATGCTGCATCCTCTGGGAACATTATTTATTAGATTCGATACGGATTCTGTCATAATATCTTTCTACCTGAAACTTATTCTGTCAATCGTTTGTTAGCTGTATATCCTGTACTTGTTCTGCATTGCGATAAACACAGAAGACAGAATCCCTTTACCGATATTATACTATAAAAAACTTTCTATATAGAGGGGCTTGCCTATAAAGTGCCTTAGTTTGTGGTCAAATAGCCTACTTTATAGTCAAGTAGCTTAGTTTATGGTTAAATTGGATATCGGAAACCCCTTTCCGACTATCGAGTGAATTAAAAATAATTTTGGTTGCAAAAATTGAAGTTACGACCTCATTGATGTTGCTGCAACTATGAATGAAGAAACTATTAATCAAGACCGCTATACAAAACATATTCTGCTAAAATTAAAAGCCCGAATGCTATTATTAAACTCGTCGATGTATTGTATGATGATGCGTAACCAACTGTTCCCATAATAGCTGTCAAACTGATCCAATATATTATTGTTCCAAGTAATTGCTTGTCAGCAAGAAAAGGATATCCGCTTAGGACAAAAACTATGTATAAAAGACTAAAAATGCACGGGAAACTGCCGATTATACAAGCGGCGATTTGGTTTTTCGAAAACCTACCATAGCCCAATGCAATTATAGGCAATAAAAAGATAATGAAATCAAATTTTAAAATGATTAAAAATAACAACAATGATAAAATCAATGACCTATATGTGTTTTTAAAATCAATTTCGGTAATGGATTTCATGATGTTCCTTTCTCCATCTTTAGCGTATTAAATTATACTTATTAGTATATTTAGATTATGATTTCAACTATTATCCAAGGTTTATAGAAAATACTAAAAAACATACAAGCAATCGCAACCAAAAAATCATAATTTCAAAACTCCTTTCAAAATCATCAAAGTTCCGTAGTATAATGGAAAACTATAATTTATCGTTAGAATTATATATAAATATAGATGCCGTGTTCCTTGTTAAACAATGCTTAAAATTCGGCCATTTTCAAAAAATCAAAGCCATTGGACGTTGCCGATTTCTCGAGTTTATAGTCAACTGTAGCACTTTGTGGTCAAATTGCGTAGTTTGTGGTCAAGAAGACTTTATGGGCAAGCCCTATATAGAAAATTATATTGGTTTAAAGACAAACAGTAACTATAGAGTTCCCATACATTTAGAGATACATTTTCAGGATTGTTTTCTCACTTGAACATGTAGCTGGATTTCGATTATATGAACATAAATAATATAACAAGTACATTATTTTAATAAAAATATACATGTTTTAGATATATTTGAGCATACAGTCTTCAGATTATGCTTTCAAATCACTCTGATATCAATGTATTAAACGCATCGGAAATAGGAAAATTCCTTTACGACATACGATATGTGATCCTGCTATACGTAATAGGGGATTTCCTCACGACCTTCCATGCAATTGAGAGCGGACTCGGCTTTGAAGAAAACGGTTTCCTGTCAACAATGATAGCAAGTTACGGTATATGGTCACTTCTGCTTGTAAAAATAGCGATCCTTGGAGTGATCTTCTGGGCTTACCATTCGATCAAGCTGTCAGCCGGATCCGGAACACTGTGGACACTCTCAAAAACAGCCATCAGCCTGCTCGGGCTTGTACTGGTGGTAAACAACCTGCTGGTCATAGGCCTGAGATTCAGTCTTTTCGAGTACATGGGATTCCTATAACTGGCAGGCATCCTTCATCTCTTTTGCATGCATATTGATGACGATCTCAGCGATATCGGCGCTGTATTCGGAGATGCGCTGCAGGCTTTCCAGTATATTCCTTTTGCTCTCACCGATCCTGCTTTCCGTACCGCAGTCCTTTTTACAGATATGGTCTGCCATTGCGGAGATCTTTGTGGATGTCTTTATGATATTGTTGGCAAACACAGCATCCGATGTGGATATAGCCTCGATGGAATCCATGAACACGTTTCTGGAAAGCTTACCCAGACGCAGTATCTCATCGTCGCTTTCAAGTTGTGAGTCCATGTCTATTACATTCTTTGCGATCCTCTGGACATGGTCCCCGACCCTCTCAACGCTCTTTGCCACAAGCCTGAAGCCAAGACAATCCTTTGAGTTAGCCAACCCTATCTTCTGTGCCAGGGACGAGTCGTCTATGGAGGCTTTCAATTGCCTTACAGTCAGCAGATAGAACCTGTCCACGTCATCATCCCTCTGAATAACATCCCGTGCCAGTTCAAGATCATGATTCTCTATCGCACGCAGCACATCCTCAAGCATGGAGGAAATTATCCTGTACATGCTATGGATCGATTTTTCCAGGGATATATCCTGATAGTTCAGCAGGCTCTGCAGCACCAGCTCGGTCCTTGACTCTTCGACTATCTCAATACCTATAAGACGCCTGCGAGCAGCTTCCTTGATGAATTTCCTCTGATCTGCGGTGAAGTCACTGAGAGATGTTACCTTTATTATGTCATAACCAACAAGATAGTTGGAGACCAGCATCCTGAAATCATCTTCCGAATCCCCGGTCAGGGATATCTCAACCCTGGAATGCTGTTTCCTGTCCTCTGTTCCGGGTTCTGCCATAATGGTGAGAGAGTGGTTGGGCCTTGCTGAAAGAGTAACAACATCCCCTGCCGAAAGACCGTTCTCCCGAACCCATTTGATCGGCAGTGATACTATGTATGTTGATCCGCCTGTAAGCTGGATCTTTCTTTTTTCTGAAATGAGTTACACCTCTTTTTAGTTAGCGTTATTAAAGAACTGTAAGATTGCCGGAAACCTGACTGAGTCGTGATGTCATGCCCGTGTCATCCGTGATCTCAAGATCGATCACAACATCCTGGTCATTATAGGAATCGATGCCGATCGGTCGTACAACCATACCTGTGAGATTGTAGTCATATAAGGTCTCGTTACCTGAATCCTTCCATACTGCCCATCTGTAGCTGGTGATAAAGCCATCAGAATCCATTGAATCGGAAGCATCCAGTATGAAGTAACTATTAGGAGATTGTGTTCCATTAGGAGCCTGTAGGTTTTCTACCTTGAACTGTACCTCTGCCACGGGCATTGGCGGGGTAAAGAGTTCCTTGAAGATATTGATATAAGAAGTGATCAATTCTATTCTGAGGGGTTCTCTCTCAAGGGGTGCAGAACCTGCATATGATTCGAAATCTATTGTATAGAAGATCTGATAGTCTGTGGTGTTTGTGAGGTTGCCACCGGAATCGTTCCCGAAGAATGTGATTTGCTGCTCATCGTTATCCAGCGTGAAGTTACCATCAGGCAAACATTCTGTCATGCTTGCTGTGTCGTTTAGAACAAAGTCAAAATCCACACCATTGTAGGCTTTCCAGGGATGCATTTGCAAACTGTAAGTAAAATCCGTACTGTTATTGGTCCAGCCGGATGTGAAGATCGTTTCCGAGCCTTCAATAACTATGTCCGAAAAATTCAGGTGGATCTTCTTGCTCTTTGTAGCGGGGATAACGAGCCTGTGACCAGCACTGTAAACAGCAGGATAATCTCTGTACACATCGAATGAATCCGGATCATAATATGCCCTGAAGTTTAAGAAATAACCGTCATTTACACGTATTGAGGAAATTCTTGAGTCAGCTGTATTGAGATTTAAAATTGTGAGATCTATTGCCTGCCAGGAACCACCATTTCCGTGTACAGGATCAATGGACACGATCTTGAGCTCTTCGCTCTCCACTGCAGCCTGGTGGCTTTCCCGGTCCATGGCTTCCTTCTGCATGGTAGAGACCATGTAAGCCACACCCGAGGCTGCAATTATAGTTATCAGGATCAATAACAATGTTGCGAATATTACAGAAACGCCACACGTATCGTTCATTAACGAGCTTTTTTGACTACCAACCATCGTGGATTAAAGCATATTGGCAATTATATACTTTACTACTGTAATATATATAGTACTCCATAATGTCTATAGATGGCGATTTTATTCCAAAACGATTTAAGCAATGATGGCTTTAAGGAATCTGATGGTGCTAACTAGCTTCGGTCTTAAAAACGTACCTCAAAATGTGGTACTGTTAATCGAGGAAGATATAGGAGACGTAAAAAGCGTATTCTTCCAGAAAATATGTTCCGATGCACTGGCTATCGGAAAAAAAGTGTATTATATCTCTACACGAAGCTCGGAAAAGATACTGGCCGAAGAAATGAATAACTTCGGAATCCAGGATTTTGACGAAAAACTGACCATCATAGGAAATTTTTCCGAACCTGTAGCATTGTTTGATATGTGCTACAAAAGGCATAAACTCTGTAACAGGCTCTACGGAGATGATGCAGGGCCGCTTCATAACATAACCGATGCCGATGTATGCATTATAGACATGTTCTCCTCATTGTTCATTCATGAGGAAGTCGAAATCATTTCCGAGGCCATCGAATCACTCATCAATATCAGCAGGGATTCAAACATAACATTTCTTCTTTCGGCGGATATGGGGATACTTCCGGAAAGAGCCGAAAAGATAATCCGCTCCATGGTTGACGGCGTAATCCAGTTCAGGACCGAGTACACCGGTGGCAAAATAAACAGGTACATCAATATCCCAAAAATGAAAGGAAGCCTCCCCTTAAACAAAATGATAGCCTACAATGTGACCAGCCAGGGAATCACAATGGATACAAGGGAAAGGGTTGGCTGAATTTACAGACTTTGAACTCTCTGTTTTTACATATTGCTATCCTTAAATTCATAAGAGCAATAAATCACAATGTACACGGCGCAAAAAATATTGCCACATATTTCTGTTCAGGCGCTCTTATATAAATAATTTCTAAAGGAAATGGACTTAAGTAAAAATTAAAATTTCAGTCATCAAATCCTTTAACTACAATGGTTGCCGTTCCTTTAGATTCTCCGGCCTCGGCAGTCACTATATACGTACCGGCTTCAGAGCCGGGTACAGGCGAGACTGATACCGTACCGTCATCTTCGGTCATGGAACTTGTTATCACACCTTCCGGCGATATTGACAGCTTGACAAAAGTATCTGGAACCGGATTTCCATCCATATCAGTCACATTAAAAACTATTGGCTCTTGCAATGGAATACCACCCATCACTTCCTGACCATCACCGGATACGATATCAATAATATATGCACCCCCGGCACCTGCAGGAAGCAGAAGAGTTACACAGGCAATATAGCTCAGGGTTATGAGCACTGCCGAGTGTTTGAACCCGTGTTTTATCTCCCCTTCGGTGATCTGACCTATAATCAGTCCTCCAAAGAGGGCGTTAAGTATGATCATATGGAAAAAGCCGCGTTCGAAATCAATATCCGAAAGTCCCGCGCCACCGAGCATTTCCATACCCACACCCTGGATCAGGGGAAGCAGTGATGTGGAAAGAATGTATGTGAGCATCACTATGATACCCTGGGCGAGATAGAAGATGACTATGTACTGTTTAAGATTGGTCTCCTTTTCTTTCTGGATAGATATAACTGACCTCATGTCCTCCGAGGTACGAAACAGCAGATCAGCAACATTACCACCCGTATATGCAGCCTGAACAACCACATCAATATACCTTGCAACAAGGCGGCTTTTCATGGAATCCGACATGCGGTGCATGGATTCCTCGAAGGATTTACCCAGAACCATAGAAGATGCAGCATCCTGTGCATTGCTTGTGATAACACCAAGGTTGGTCTTTGACAGATTGATGAAACCCTTTACGGGATCGATACCACCCCGCATAAGTTCGGAGAGCTTGTACAGCAGTTCGCTGAAGGCCACTTCCCTCTTTTGCAGAAGTTTCTTCTGGAAATAGGAATCAATGGAGTACGGAATAATAGCAACCAGTATTGCAAAAACCATTATATGGTCCAGATCCTCTTTGGATTTTTCTTCTTCAGGTTGTGGTTCTGGTTCTTCTTCCTCAGCGGGTAAAACCTCACCTCTTTCCACAGCCTCAGCAGCTTCCATTTCTTTTACAAGCTGCTCATATGCAGCCTGTCTTGCAGATTCTTCATCACTTACAACCTCACCTGCAGCTTCGTCGGTTACAAAAGTATGACCTGTGAGAACGGCCATAGCCAGAATCATCAATGCAACAAATATCGGCACACACAGAGTCAGATACTCTCGTTTGATATCATAGCGTATTGTCAGAATCTGCACATGACGCTGGATCATCAGACGGTATCTTTCAATATCCATGGCAAAGTTCATAGAATGCTCCTTGAATATTTCATCCAAAGCAGAATTAGAAATACGATGTTTATGAAAGGCAGCATGAAGTAGACAAAGAACTGGAACATCTGTTTCGCGGTAAATGGTCCAAGGTCGATTCCAAGAGCACTTGTAACCACGATCATCAGCACCACAAGTACGACGCTCATTACGACCCCGCTGAGATAACCTTCACCGTACACACCCAGGGAATCAACGAATTCCTGCTGCATCTTCCTTCTCATGTCCATGAGTTCCCTGGATTTCATATCCAGGTATGTACGCAGGCCACCTCCGGATTGCATGGCATTGGCAAGATCGATACAGATTGCCCTGAGGGATTCGGAAGAGGTGTTGCGGATGAGATGATTCATGGCGCTGACACCGTCTTCACCCAGAACGTCCACACGGTACATCACCTTGCCAAATTCGGTGGAAACATCACCGTAATCCTCTATGGCCACCTTTCTGATGACATCCATGGGAGAGGAACCCGAGCTTGCAAGGATGGTCATGTATCCAAGCGTAAACGGAAGCTCGTGCTCGATGTTCATATTCTTGTTGGATATCTTGTTATAGAGCACGAAAGGAAAACCACTGACTGTCAGTCCGAATGTCAGAAAGGTCAGGGTGCTTATATAAACCAGAGGTGATGATGAATTCATGAAAAATATCAGAGAGAATATGAATACTATTGCAGTTGCCAGTGCTGCTGTTACAAGTGCCAGGGACATGAACATGCCAGGGGTCATGATCATATCCGCCTGGTAGAGTGATTTCGCAATATCGTTCTGCGGCTTTTTGTCTATATGTTTGCCGAAGACATAGCAGAACATCTTGTACTTCTCAACGTACTTGTTAGTAGCACCGTCATTGAAAGCCTGATGAATATCAGTATCTTCTGTTCTGACCATTTTAATGCATCATCTCCATCAGTTCATCCTTGTGTCTCGAATATTTCCTGATGGCTTTGGCAACTGCCTCGTATTCGGTAATACCTTCACTTGCAAGGCTTTCAAGATATTTTGCCCTGATATTCATCTCCTGTACAAGTTCCGACTGGTCGATACCGAATTCCTCATATATAGCATCGAAAAGAGCACTGCTGCCGCTATACTCATATTCGTCCGTAACAGGGTTCCATTTGAATACCGGGTTTGTGATAAGATCACCACGTTCAGAATCCAGTTCCACTATCTCCACGATCCTCAGTGCACGCCTGAGGAAATGTTCACCGACCTTTATCATGGCATTGAAAATTACCATATCCACACTGGCAAAGAGGTTCCTTGGCACGTTCATGGGTTCGGATTCCACTCTCGAAAGCAACTCATGTATGGAACCTGCGTGTATTGTACCCATACAGGGGTGACCGACTGAGATGGCCTGGAAAAGGGTACCAGCTTCAGCACCACGAACCTCACCGACAACGATGTATTCAGGCCTCTGCCTCAGTGCGGCTTTCAGGAGGTCGTAGAGTTCGATATCTCCGGCAGACTTCCCGCCTTCATTTCCACCAAATCCGGCCCTTGTGATGGACTGGGTCCAGTTGGGATGCATGAGGTTCATCTCAGCGGTATCCTCGATTGACACGATCTTGTACTCCGGCGGGATGAAGGCTCCGAGGGCGTTGAGGGTTGTGGTCTTACCGGATGCTGTTCCACCTGCTGCCAGTACGGACCGTTTGTATTCCACCATGAGCCAGAAATAGGCGAGTACTGTTGAATCGTATGTTTTGTAGTTCATCAGATCGATACAGGAAACCGGATTTGATTTGAAACGCCTGATGGTAAAGGTCGAGCCTCTTTTCGTTACTTCTTTCCCGAGTGTCAGATTGGCACGGCTTCCGTCCACAAGGGTTGCGTCCCTGATGGGCTCAAGCACGGAGATATGCCTGCCTGCTGCCTGTGCCATTCTCATGACAAAGTTGTTGAGCTCTATCTCCTCGTAGACCACATCCGTGGCCACCGAGCCGTAGACCCTGTGATTGACATAAAGCGGAGTGTAGGGACCATTACAGGTGATATCCTCGATATAGGGATCTTTCATGAGCAGGTCCATCCTGTCAAAGCCCATGTACTTCTTATGCAAATAATAGAAGAATTTGTCCTTCTGGGTATCACTGAGCTTCAGACGGTAGATGTCCACGATAAGCTCGAACCTGTCCCTGAGTGCTTCCACACGATCCTCTTCTTCCACGAGCAGGATCTCAGAGTGTGCCATCTTGTCAAAGGCATTCTTTATGATGTAAAACGCCTCCTCCTCACTTTCACTCATGGGTGGCTCCATACAGTTATAGACCAGTGACTCACCTTCAAAACCGATATGCACATACTGACACCCAGGTGTCACTTCATAGGTGATATCAACGTCCTTTTGAGGAACTCCGGGAGCAGGAACGGATAATTCACCGACAACGAATTCCATCTCTTCGATTGATTCGGGTTTGGGGGTTATTATCTGTTCAATCTTATTAAGAAGGGAAGAAGAGGACTTCTTTGCGGATTCCTGTCCCTGCCCGTTTGCGGAGTTTGATTCATCTTGATCTGTGTTTTCACCGGAAGATTTCTTTTTTCTTCCAAAGTTGAGACTGAACTTTTTTTTCTTCTTTGCAGGCTTGACGTCTGCTTTTTCCTTTTCCTTTGGAGGTTCTGCCTTTTTAGTATCCTGTTTAGCTACAGAAGATTTTTTGCGCTTTCTACCCAGGCTCAGACCAAATCTTTTCTTTTTGGAAGGTGTTTCTTCCTTTTCTTCCGTAGGTTCTATGAGCTCCTCTTCAGCTATTTGTGATTTTTCGGATACAGAAGTACTATCATTTTCCATATAATCCATAATAGCATGGTCAAAACCATCTTCGGGATTGGATTCTTTCGGAAGAGAGATAACTTCCTCTTTAACCGTATGTTCTTTTGTGGAAATTACCCCGTCATCTGCACTTTCTTCAATAGTTTCCTCTTCAATCTCTTCAATATAAGCTGAGCTATCTTCAATATCATCTGGTTCCGAGCGTGGTTTTCTTCCACTCAATCTGGATTTTAAGCGCAGTTTACCCAATTCTGCGCCTCCAGACAATCAGACGGGCTATTGCATTAATGATCATTACAATGGCAATCAGAACAAATGCAGCAGCAAATCCTTCTGAACGATCAATCATATGTGGGAACTCAAATGAATGATATACGGTGATAGGTAAAGCTGCAATTAAATCCTGGAAAGGATAGATTTTAATTCCAAAAAGGAATTTTTCATTTGGAAGAGTCTTAAATTCAGGTATGAACTGACTATAGCCTGCTGAAAGTATAACAACTGCCGATTCTTCTGCTGCACGTCCCACACTAAGAACAAATCCTGTAAGAATTCCACTCAAAGCGTATGGAATTGTTATTAATTTAATTGTTTCCCATTTATTTGCACCAAGAGCATAACTTGCATGCTCTATTTCAGTTGGTACGGATTCAATTGCAGCTTCTGATGCTCTTTCCAATACAGGTAAAATCAATATAGCGAGTGCAATGATACCGGATATCATTGAAAAACCTCCGGTAATGGTGCGCATCGAATAGACAAGAAGAAGCAGAGCAAAGATACCTAGAACTATCGAAGGTGTTCCTGACATCACATCAAGCATGAAACTGAAAAAGCGGACAAATTTTCCGTCACCTGCATATCTTTTAAGGTAAATTGCAGTACCTACTGCAAACGGAGTTGCGAGCAAAGTTGAACCTAATGAAAGTATGATAGTGCCAATTATTGCATTTGCAAGGCCACCACCAAATCCTGCTGCTTCCGATTCAGGAGTAAATATCATCTCAAGTGAAAGACTTGGAATTGCCTCCAGAGTGATTCTGCCAAGAATCAATACAAGTGCAAGTATTGTTAATGAAGCTGCAGTATATGAAATTCCCTTAAAGATTGTTCCTTCCATTCTACGAATGTTCATCTTGAACCACCTATCCTCCGAGCTGCTGCAACAAAAAATATCTCAATAGCAAAAAGAACGGCAGCTATTGCAAAAAGAGCACTTCTGGGTCCATCCATTGCAGAATAATATCCAATGTCATTGAGTATTTTTGATGTCATGGCATAACCTGTATCAAGAATAGAGCCAGGAACATGTCCGACATTTCCAAGCAGCATGACTATTGCCATGGTTTCGCCCATTGCTCTCATCATACCAAGAATAATGGCTGTAAGTATTCCAGGAGATGCAGTGGGTAGAACTATTTTTTTTATTGTTTCCCAGTGCGTAGCCCCGATTGCAAAAGATGCTTCCCTGTAATCAAACGGTACTGAACGCATCGCATTTTCGGAAAGAGAGGTAATAGTCGGGAGTATCATTATAGCAAGCACAGTAGACGCTAGAAGTACACCATTGCCTCTGTTGGGAGTTAGATCTTCAAATATCGGAATAAAACTCAATGCACTGATCAGTGGATCAATATTATTCTGGAAAAAATTCTCAAGTACAAACAATCCGAATATACCATATACCACTGAAGGAATACCTACTAGCAGTTCAATAAAGGGTCTGATTGTCGAAGCTACGTTTGAAGATGCGTATTCTGAAAGGAATATTGCAGTAAAAACGCTTATTGGAACTGCAATTATCAGACTAACGATGGTTATGACAATAGTACCTGCGATAAAAGTACGTATACCATAAATGTTATCGTCATAGCTCCAGACCGTGCCTGTTAAGAAATTAATGATACCCTGACTTTGAAAGGTAGGCATTGCGGTATTAAATATAAATAGAATAAAGTAAACTGCGACACTTACTGTAATAAATGCGCACATGAAGAAAAAGTACTGAGGATACCTGTCATCCAATCTTTTATTGTTCATTTGCCCCTCGTTTTTAAGATTACAAAAAAAAAGACCTGTGTTGCAGGCAACACAGATCTGATGTGCTTTAATTTCTCAACTATTTATTTAAGCGATCTCGTTAAGAGCGAAGTAGCCTACTTCTGTGAAGTATTCTGTTGCTCCTGGGGACCTTGCAAAGGTAATGAAGGACTGCTGCATTGCAGTTGGTTCACCGTTTGTAAGGTAGTTGAGTGGCCTTGTAAGATCGTGGAGGTAGTACTCGTTGTCAGCACCGAACTCATCCATGATTGCGTCTGCTGTGATTTCGTCAGAGCCAAATTCGTATGAACCGTCTTTGACACCCATGATGAATACATCGTCAGCGCCGTCAGCAAATCCGAAGTCAACAAATCCTACACCGGTTGTGTCTTCCTGTACTGCTGCAAGGACACCTGCATTACCTACTGCACCTTCTATGGAGTCGTTGATGTCGTCTCCGATGAAGTCCACGAATGTGTCTTCTGTACCGGAAGATTCAGCTCTCTGGTATGCCTTTACAGTAACACCGTCGATTGCTTTTGAATCGTTGATGTAAAGGTCAGCAAGGTCTGCCTTTGTAACATTGTAGGTTGCAAGACCAGTAAGATCGTCGTTTGCGATGATTACTACTGCACTGCCACCAATCTGGTGTGTCTTGATGTCTGGGTATTTGTCGAGTTCACTGTCTTTGACTGCTCTGGATGCTGCACCAATGTCGCTGATTCCCATTGCAACGGATGATACACCAGCACCGGATCCACCGCCCTGTACTGATACCTTTACACCCTGGTGTGCGTCCATGTATGCTTCTGCGAGGAGTTCAGAAACAGGCTGGACGGTTGTTGAACCAGCAATAAGGATTTCTGTTGAGGCTGCACCAGTTGCATCGCCAACATTTGCACTGTCAGATACGTCGCTTGAGAATGAACCCATTATGGTTCCTACTGCTGCTGCACCGGCGATTGCAACTACCACTAAAACGAGGGTTGCAACAATAGGTGAAACACCAGCTTCATTGTTAAAAAGTTTCTTTATGTTCATATCGTACACCAATTTTTAGTTGTTCTATCGGAGCGGGTTTTACGCGCTCTGAGTCCTACATCGTATCGTCGATATATAATACTTCCACAAATAATGTATATACTCCAACAATCCATATAGATTTACAATATATCTATATACGACTGCATATACAATCAGAGAATATTTTATGGAAGAAAAAGAAGCATTCTGTAATCAAAATATTGTGAAAAGGATACAGATCAGTCAAGAGATATGGATACTTCTGCCTGCTGATTGAAAGCCTTTAGATACAGAAAAAAAGAAGTGTATAAGGAAATTAAGAAGAAAATTATCTGGAAACGAGGGTGTAAACTATCCCGAATACTGCCAGTGCAATGATTATCACAATAGCATAGAGATAATTCTCAACAGCATTGATGGCTGCACCTTCCATAGTACCAAAGGCTGATCCGAAACCTCCGAGAGTGCTCTGGAAAAGGTTGTGCACGAACTGCTGTGCCCTGTTGAAATAATCTCCGAGAGGTCCCAGAAGCTTTGAAAGGAATGAAGGATTGACCGACTCATCACTGACTTCCACAGACGCATCGGGAACGATCAATTCTTCATCGTTTTCTTCCATAGAATACAATATTTCCTCATCTTCATCAACAGAATCCGGAGCAGCTACTTCGACACTGGCTGCCTGCGGGTCTTCTGTATCATCCACCCATTCACCTGTGGACAGGTCGAAGTTTCGCTCCACCTCGTTCCCGGAAACAAAATGCGACGACTGCAATTCTCCCTCATAGTCAGGAAGACCCCTGAACTCACATGTGGCATAGGGCAGGTCCGGTGCACTATCAGGATTGATATTGTATCCGAAGGAGAAACTCTCACCGGGTGCAAGGAGCACACCGTCAACTGACATTGTCTGTGTTCCGTTGATCCTGGAAGAAGACCAGTCCCATTCCGAAAGGGGTACCTCACCTTTCAGGTTTTCCTCAAAGCTGCCGCCAATATAGTTTACATCAGATGGTACCCTGTCAGTAACATTGACCCAGGAAGGCCGGTCACCGTCATTGGATACCTTGAGGGTAACAGTGTACCCTTCATCCGATTTGGCGAGGGATTTGCTGAAGAGGATATGAGGACCGTGTACCTTCAAATTTTCGGATTTTGACTTCCATGTAAACTCCTTACCATAAAAATCGGCAGTCACAACCACAGCAGGGAATTTGTAGGTGCCGGACTCGATCGGGATCAGTTTCTGACCGAGATAATACTGTCCTTCAGGACTGACACGTTTGTAATCACCTGATTCGTGAGTCTCTGAGACCATAAGCTCATCCGGGATTTCGGCAAACTGGACCTCAAGATCATCAACCGTATAGAGACCCGTATTATAGATATTCGTCCTCAAAAAGGAATGTTCCCAGGCATTCCATATCTCAAAATCCACGGACTGGTGCGTATCTGTCTGGGTGTAGAGAGGTCTCACGAACCATGAACTCATGTTTATTTCCTCGTTCACAACCTCAAGCTTAACCTTTATTTCAGGCTCAGTGCAGCTAAATGTTGTGGAATCACCAAAACTGTGATAGCCACCCTTGATATCATAACCACCGGCCTTTGCAGTTATGTTGTAATTAATAGAATACGGAGAGGTTGTTCCATCCCATTCAGGTGCTATAACCGTAAAGTTTACTTTTTTGGATTCCTCCTGCTCAAAACAGCCCAGATTCTTTTTGATTACTTGATCCCTGAACTCAAAATCGCCTTTTGATTTGAGTCTGAAATTATCTATATCCATCTCAAGTACAACATTCTCTATCCATGCATCACCGGTGTTCTTGACTGTAACTTCAACGAATTTTTCTTCACCCGGTGCGTACTGATCAGATTCTACCTTGACGTCATCTATTTTCTCAGAACTCGCCTTAAACTCAAAATCAAGTTCAGGTAAACCTCTTGAATATATTTCCAGCTTAACGTCCGGGGTCTCCTGACTGCCGGTGCTGATATCCTTGAGTGCGACCATTATGTCATGGTCCCAGTGGAAGGTACTGTCACCATTGAGGAAAAGGAATTCACTTAGGACATCTTCATTGCCCCTCTGTGCAGAGATCAATACTCCTGTATTATCCTCATTGAAATCATCCGGCCTGAACTTGTACTCAGTGCCACCAACAATTGCTTTCCCAATCTGACCCCACTTTATAGTGACAGTATCTTCTTTGACCCACTCTACACAATAATCAAGATCATCGCAGGGACAAAGACTACTTTCTGCCATTGCAGGAGCAGGTATTAAGAAAAACAAAACCAGACCCACAATACAGAGTAAACTAAACCAATCATAAAACCTTTTTTTCATAAATTCCACTCCCCACTCATGTTTTCTTCGAAAACCGTTTGAATACCATATACATAAGAAGAATGTACCCAAAGAGGGTCACAAAAACAAAAGGTACGGCCGTATCAAAAAAAGCTGAAGGGGTGTACCAGCAGGTAGAATAGAAAGTACATAGTGACAGTATCGTCGCTGCGAGTAGACTGACCAACCTCTTCATACGGGCTAGTAGTATTGTTCAGTAATATTCCTTGCACAAATGAAATAAATAGATATTTCCGGAGCTATTTCAGGTATGGAAAGTATATAGAACTATAGACTGCTTCTTTTTACCCTTTTCTGAATATCTCATACCCAAAAACAGAGAGAGCTATAATAACCGATGTCATTGACAGCATGAAAATCATGTTCGAGTAGGACTCGCTCAGCACGTACCAGGACATACCACCCAGCACATGAGTCAGGCTCATCAGCATGATTATGAAGACTCCGATGGGGTAGATCTCCTCGCCGTCAAGGAACTTCAGAATCGTATAACCCATGAAATAGTAGAACACTACTATAACTGCCAGGTATGGCAGTACTATATCATTCTTCACCGCAAATACAAGGGTGGGACTGAACTCATGGGCAAGGATATTTTCGATACTTCCGGCAAAATAGAAGGTTAGGGAATAATCGATTATTACGGATACACTGAGAAACAGAGGAATCAACCTATAGTTGTGATAGATCGATAGCATGTTCTGCAATATTCGATGCATAGTCCTTTATCCTGCTGAAACTGTCAATTATGATATCGATGGAGTCGTAGACCGGCATATTCCCGGCAATCACAAGCTTGCTGTCAAATTCCTCTCCGCTCTCAAGCACCCTGTTGCCAAGTTCATTGTCGGCCTGCCTGAGGGATTCAAAGGAATCCATGAACAGGGTTTGCAATTCCCCGCAGAGTTCTGCAAGCAGTAGTAAAACATCCGGATGTATTTCAGTGTATTCATAATGCAAAGCAATTTTAGTAATGTGATCTCCGATCCTTTCGATTTCTCTTCCTGCCATCCTGTAATAAAAGGCCTCTATCAGGCTCAGAGCATCCTTGCTTGAAGCCTTTTTGAGGTTAAGTCTGTTAACATACTGCCTAGACACAAGAGTGAACATCCGGTCAATATCATCATCACGCTTGATGATCTCTTTGCACATTAACCGGTCATTCTCACCAAAAGCCTGTTCGAGCTCGTCAAGCATCAGGTAGATGATCGACGACATACGCTTTATTCCTTTTTCGATGGTGAACTCGTCAGAATCAAGGTAATTCTGTATCACAAGGGCGGTTTCACTACTCTCCACCAGCTCGAAGCCCACAAGACGTGTGCAAAGAGCTTTGATCTCTTCCCTGAAGTCCCGGGACAGGTTCTCTCCCTGTATCTCTACCATATGGTGATCGCCCACGATGTAGAGACCTATTATATCTCTTTTAAGGTGCTCAAGTTTCTTATCGGTTTTGATCTTCTTTGTCTTTTTAGATTCTTTAAAACCCGGGGGTTTGATGATAAGAGAGCCGTCCTCGGCATACAGGATAGAGAGTGGAGAGCCGGATTTCAGTCTTGATTTAACAGCCCATTTCTTCGGGATCGTTACAATATATGTGGACTTACCGGTTACCTGTACTTTTCTCGTATCCATCTCTACACATCAATTATTTTTACGCAATGACTCTGCAGAATGAATTAAATAGATAACCTTTATAGATATATAGCAGTTGTATAGAATATATATTTACAATTCTAATCCTGTTGAAGATTCAATAGCTGATTTAAAAAGCAAAATGAAAACAAGAAAAGATTACCTTAGCAGGTATTCGGAATTCATCCTTCCGCTTCGTATCATATGATCTGCCAGCACCAGAGCCAGCATGGACTCGGCCACAGGCACCATCCTCGGAGGTATTGTCGGATCATGACGGCCGCGAACCTCGATGTCCATCTCTTCCATAGAAGACATATCCACGGTCTTCTGCTTTTTTGATATTGAAGGTGTGGGCTTCACCGCAATACGGCATATTAGTGGCATTCCCGTGGAAAGACCTCCTATGATCCCGCCTGCGTTGTTGGTTTCAGTGATAACTGAGCCATCATCCTCCATCACGAATGCATCGTTCATCTGGCTGCCCTTCATACGGGCACAGTCAAAACCAGCACCAATCTCAACACCCTTAACAGCACCGATGCTCATCAGCGCCCCGGCGATATCCGCATCCAGTTTGTCAAAGACCGGCTCACCCAGCCCTTCCGGCACACCTGTTGCAATCAGCTCGACTATGCCACCTATGCTGTCGCCTTCTTCACGTGCAAGTCTTACCTGCTCAAGCATTTTTTCAGCAGCTTCCATATCAGCGCATCTGACAACAGTTCGGTCTACATTATCACGGATCTCCTCGACAGTAACCTGCCTGGCTTTTACGCCTCCAAGTTCGATCACGTGTGCAAGAACCTCAATACCAAAGCTTGAAAGCAGTTTCTTTGCAATGGCACCGCCTGCAACCCTTCCGACGGTTTCCCTGCCGGATGACCTGCCTCCTCCCCTGTGATCGCGAAAACCGTATTTTTCCATGTAGAAAAGGTCCGCATGACCGGGTCGTGGAATATTCCTTATATAATCATAAGCACCGGGATTTGCATTCTTGTTCCTTACAAGCATGGATATTGGAGTACCGGTGGTCATGCCTTCGAAAACACCTGAAAGTATCTCCACAGTATCCGACTCCGAACGCGGGGTCGATACCTCGCTCTGTCCCGGACGCCTTCTGCTCAGTTCCTTCTGAACATCCGCCTCGGTCAGCTCAAGTCCTGCAGGTACGCCGTCAACGACTACACCTACGGCTGCACCGTGCGATTCTCCCCATGTTGTGATCCTGAATGAATGACCAAAGGTGTTTCCTGGCATAGTCCTAAAAAAGCACTGATGTTATTTATAGTTATAATTATTGTTCCCGTCTGCAGGTTCGACATGAACAAGCACTTCCTCTATCCCCTCGAAAGCCTCTTTCAGACGATACTGAACTATATGGGCCACAGTGTGCGATTTATAAGTCGGCATTGTGGGATCGACTTCCACATGAAGATCCACATAGACATTACCCTCGGGACCCCGGGTGCGGATATTGTGACAGCTGTAAACCCCTTCCACACTACAAACAATATTGAAGATCTTTTCAGGATCGATGCGTGACTCATCACAGAGTATGGAAGCACTGCTGAATATGATCTCCAGTCCTGCATGAAGTATAACAATAGCCACAAGAATAGAGATAATAGGATCAACGATGGGATATCCAGCCCTTATGGCAACCAGACCGAGCAGAACAGAGATCGAGACATAAATGTCACTTCTGGTGTGTGCCGAGTCTGCCAGCAGTACCTCACTCTGGAGTTCGGTTCCTTTCTTCTTTTCATAGGTCGAGACTGTATAATTAACGGCCATGGTACCCAGCATTACAAGAAAACTGATGGTCGTTACTTCGGGACTATTACCGTTGCCAAAACGCTCGAGGGCCGAGCGTACGATCTCAAAGGCCACAATTCCAAGGATAAATGCAATGAAAAACGCTGCAAGGGTCTCGAATTTTCTGTGTCCGTAAGGGTGTTCCCTGTCAGGTGGTTTTGAGGCTATCTGTATGCCGATAAGCCCGATGACATTTGACACACCGTCAAAAAGAGAATGGTAACCATCTGACTGCATACTCAATACGTTGGTCCACATACCATACGCTATTTTGGCAATGGCAACTGCAAGGTTCAGAAAGAGCACATACCACATGACCCTTTGTATTTTCCGAAACCTCGAGCCCTTAGTTTGCATGGTAAGACTATTAATCATGTACAATATAAAATCTATGATTCTCTTGTCTAAAAAAAGAAGGGGAGCCAACAATATATCATGTCATAACATATTAATATAAAATTATCTCTTATTAATTAAAGGTGAAATCTTGCAGCTAACATATAAGCTACTGTCAATAACGTGTGTTGTGTTTTTAATTGCATTCTCGGGATGTATGGAAACCCCTGAAGCAAGTCCGGCGCTGATCGATGAGAACGCACTTGCAGCTTACGGCTGGTCGCAGGACGAAGAGATAGAATACAACTCATTCCAGCAGAACATTTCCGATTCAAGTGCTATCAGTTTCAAAAGCACCGTCGTGAGATACAAAAATGACCGACTTGCTTCTGAGATAGAAGAGCAGAGGGAAGAATTCAAGCAGGCTTACAATGTCCCCTTCGCCCCGGAAGTTCCGATGACAGAGGCCTGGATCAGGACCAATCGCATAACCCTCCCCGGAGGAGCAAAGATCCCCACTGACCTGATATCAAAACTGAGAGACAGCAACGTGAATGATATGTCAGAACAGAACGACGTCCGGAGCTTCAGTAAAATAGATACAAGAGAGCTGGCAATGCAAGACGGTTCTGTTGTTTCGGTATCCATTTACTCAGGAGCCACCGGTCAGAATTCCAGCCTTAACGTACTCGGACTTGTAACGGTATTTGAGGATGGGGATTCAAGCGTGATTGTCATGGGCATGACCCCAAACGGAAGCCTGCCTGTAAACATCGGGTCCGTGGAGGCAGATCTGTTATCCATAGACGGCAACGATGAGATAGAGGAGATGCTTGAACTGATATCCACTATCGAATGATGCGTAATAATATGCATCATTTGTTACCTTCTCTTTTTTAATAGAAATATATACCTAATTATGCATATATAGATAAAATAGAGCACTTATTTATACAGGAATCAGCATCGGATCACTGGTGTTGAACATGATCATTTATTCAAATAAGATACCTGTTAGAGAATGCTCTATCATCCTCATTATAATTTCGGCACTCCTTTTACCGGGATGCATAGAGAGTAGCAGTGGAGAATTAGAAACGACCTATAACAATTCCCTTGGAATGGAGTTCGTACTTATACCTGAAGGTGAATTTTCCATGGGATCCGATTCAACACCCATTGTAGCCTTTGACGACCCATATCATGCAGTCAGCATCTCCGAATCATTCTACATGGGCATATATGAGGTCACACAGGAGGAATGGACCACAGTCATGGGAGAGAACCCGTCCTTTTTTAAAGATGACAACCGGCCGGTCGAGCAGGTGTCCTGGAATGATGCACAGCAATTCATCGACAAACTCAATGAGATGGAAGGCACAACAAAATACAGGCTACCCACAGAAGCCGAATGGGAGTACGCTGCAAGAGCCGGTAGCACCGGCAAGTTCTCTTTCACCGAGGATGCAGACGATCTTGATAATTACGGATGGTCTGACACATGTGGATGGTGTGCCCTCAATTCAAATGCTACGACCCACCCTGTGGGAGAAAAGCAGGCCAACCAGTGGGGACTGTATGATATGCATGGCAATGTCTGGGAATGGACCCAGGATAGCTGGCATGACAATTACGAAGGTGCACCTGCAGACGGAAGCGCATGGGAAGATACGAATACTAACATAAAAGTCGGAAGAGGCGGTAGCTGGATGGATGGGCCGAACATCTGTCAGTGTTCGTTCCGCGGACAGCTCGATGCTGACAGCAGCCTGAATGTTCTTGGTTTCAGGCTAGTGAAAGATATTTAGGAATTTGTTCAAACTTACTCGGCTGCCTTATACCCAGCTTCCTGTAAACCGGAAAATATAATTTGTATAAGTCCCGACTTGAAAAGCATGGTTAAGATCGCAATTACCGGAAAAGGTGGAGTTGGCAAGACAACACTTTCAGGCACACTTGCACGCATGCTTGCAAGGGAAGGCTATGATGTGCTTGCAATTGATGCCGACGCCGACATGAACCTGGCATCATCCCTTGGTGTGAAGAACCCACCCCAGCCCCTTACAGATTTTAAAGACCTTATTGAAGAGAGAGCTGGAGAGACCGGAGGCATGTTCAAGTTCAATCCAAAGGTCGATGATATTGTAGACAAGTTCGGGGTCGTGGGTCCGGATGATGTCAAAATGCTGGTCATGGGCACGGTTGAGAAAGGTGGAAGCGGTTGCATGTGTCCTGCATCGGCTTTCCTGCGTGCGTTCCTGCGTCATGTGGTCCTGAAAGACACAAGTGCGGTCATACTCGATATGGAGGCAGGTATCGAACATCTGGGAAGGGGTACCACCAGAGGTATCGATCTTATGATAATCGTAGTGGAACCCGGCATGAGGTCCATTGAAACAGCCCAGCGCATCAAGGAACTCTCTGAAGGTATAGATATCAGGAACCTTGCTGCCGTCATCAATAAGGGAACCTCTGCCAACATCAAGCCCCACCTGGAAAAGCTCGGCATCCCGGTGCTCGGAGAAATACCCTATGACACCGAGCTTGTTGAAGCCGATTTCAAAGGCCTTGCACCCATAGATGTCGGAGGACCGTGGGTTGACTCAGTCACAAACATAAAAGACAATATGCTTGCTATGATCCAGGACTTTGAAAAAGAAACCTGAGCCGGATTGTCAGGATGCCAATTGAGAGTATACAAGAGGATATAGAGCCATATATAACAAAAGATGGCTCTTCCATTAGGGAACTAATGCATCCCGAAGTTCATGGAAATCGTGCCCAGAGCCTTGCCGAAGCCACTGTTCCTGTGGGTAGCTCAACCATACCCCACAGGCATAACAGATCTGAGGAAATATATCATATTACAGAAGGCAGCGGGCGCATAACCATCGAAGGACAGAACTTCGAGATAAAGACTGGCGATACAATATGCATTCTTCCCGGAGAGGTCCATAGTATCAGGAACATCGGGGACGTAGCTCTGAAGATACTTTGCTGTTGCTCTCCGCCGTACTCGCATTATCATACGGAATTGTCAGACAGGTCATAAATTATATTACAGGGAATTTATGAAGAGCAGTTTTTTTGATAGATATAAGGTTCCTCTGTTTTTGTCCCTGATAATAGTAATAGGCACTACCTTTTTTCAAACAGCATTCATTTTTTTGCCATTATTTATACTCATATATGGATATTTTTCAGATGACAAGATTGAAGCACCCGCAACTGCAGTGTTATCCCACATGACTATCTATTTGTATATACTTTTAATCTCAGGAGATACGCCTACATCCGATACAAGCAGATTTATTCGATCAAGTGTTTACTGGATCATCTTATCATTCATAGGAGCGACAATAGGTTACTTTGCATCACTAAAGACACGGATTGGTCTGGCGGCATCGACTATTTCACTCGCAGTGTGGCAAATTATTTTCTATATGGGGCTGGATTAGGAATTATACAAAGTAAAGTATCACCGGCAATAATATTACACCCATGGCATGACTCTTGCGTACTTTCAGAAATGGCGCAAGCATGCCCACTGAAGTTGAAATCGCAAATATAACAATCCCATAGGTACCTGTGAAAAGAACTACAATAATCGAAAGGACTGCCAGGACAGTGTAACACAAAACAGGATAGTTCAGGTCGGAGAGCCTGCTGTGAACCCTGTCACCGATATATATCGTGGAAAAATAAGAGAAGAGTGCAGTCAGTGATACTGCACACAGAAAGAGTATCATAACCGATGTACCCGGTTCGATACCTCCAAGCAGACCATCCACTACAACCATTGCACCATTCCTTGATTTACCGATAACTGCAAGGGCGACCAGTGCAAATATCGCGTTGCATGTGTTTACACCGGATACCGAGACGATGAACTCCTTTGCCGGATCAAGCATGGAAACCGGGTCCTCGTATTTGCTATAGCCTTCCCATTCTTCTCCGGGTTCCTGTCGTATGAAAAGCCTTGCAAAGACCGTTGCCACAGAAGATGATATACCGGGTAGCCATGCCACAAAGGAGCCGGAAAGGCCGCCAATGAATATACCCCTGAATATACGTTTTCTTTCAAGATCAATGCGATAACCTAGCTGGGCGGGAATTACAGGAGCTGACATAAGGCTTATGATCAGTTGTGATGAACCGAAAAGACCACTGAGCAATGGCAGCAATATCGATGGCTCGCCGAGGTTAACAACAGGATTCATCAGGTATTCCGTGTTAAAGGCGATCACACCCAGGGAACCGCTCAGCAAGAACACCAGCAATGCATAAAATCTGAACTTCCAGCGGGACAGCGAGCCCTGGCCGGCTACAGATTCCCCTTTTTCTGTCAGTATCATTACAATTACTACAGTTATCAGGATCCACGCAAGGTACGATTGTATCATCACGTAAGCGCTTTTGAACAATATCGAGAGTGGCAGTGCAAGAACTGCTGCAAAGGCAACAGAACCTGCGCTGCCAAGTGCGGATAACCTGATGGCTTCTGCTCCCCTTCCCTCGAGCAGGAGAGTGTGTCCGGGAAGTACCGCAAGTGCCATATCATCACTTGGAGCCCCAAGAAAGATTGCAGGTATAATGTCATGGAAGCTATGGGCCACAGAGTTTGCAAGTATCATTACCGCAACATAGAACACAGGTATTCCATAATCAGACATTACCGGCGAGAGTGCAAGCAGTACCAGTGCAAAGTTATTGGTATGTATTCCCGGGACAAGACCTGAGAACACTCCAAGGAAATAGCCTGCGATTACTGAAAGAATGAAGATTTGAAAAGATATCTCACCGAACGGGCTCATTTTAATATTCCTTGGTTTTGTAGGAAGAATATTCAGCAGTTATTTAATTTTTTCTTTTTGTTCCCGCAGAAATAAGAACTGGAATACAGGACAGCTTTTTATACCAATATCCCGTTGCTTGGACAGAACCTATGACGCTCAAATGTGACAAATGCAATAAGGACGCCATCATCTATCAGAAATATTCGGGTATGCACCTGTGCAGGAAACATTTCACAGATGATGTCGAACGGAAGATAAAACTCACCATCAGAAAACATTACAGTATCAAAAGGAACGAAACCATCGCCGTGGGCCTGAGCGGTGGCAAGGACAGCAGTACAACGCTGTACATCCTGCATAAGATATTCGGAATGAGGCCGGATATCAGGCTTGTGGGCATTTCCATAGATGAGGGTATTGAAGGTTACAGGCCACAGACCATAGAGTCGGCAAAGCAGTTGACCGATGAGCTGGGCATTGAATTGATAGTTCGCTCTTTTATGGAAGAATACGACAGGACAATGGATGAGATAGCACCCATGAAGCGCGAAAAGGGAGCGTGCAGCTACTGCGGTGTACTCAGAAAGTCATTGCTTAACAAAACCGCACTTGAGATCGGTGCCACCAGACTTGCCATTGGTCACAATCTTGATGACGAGGCCCAGACCATACTTTTGAACCACCTTAAAGGTGATGTGTCACGCATGGTCAGACTGGCACCTCCCAAGGAGCTTGAGGGACTTGTCCTGCGCATGAAACCCCTGAGACAAATTCCTGAAAAAGAGGTTGCCCTGTATGCATACCTGCATGACCTGCCTCTTGGTTTCGGTGGATGTCCGTATTCACATGAGGCCATGCGTAAGGAAATAAGAGTCCTACTTAACGATTTTGAAGTAAAGCACCCAGGCACAAAGTATGCACTGCTCAGTGGCTTTGATAAGATATCAGGTATACTCGGCAGGGAATTCCCGCAGGAAGGTCTGTCTGAGTGCAGCATATGTGGCCAGGCATGCACTGCAGATGTTTGCCAGGCATGCAAATTGCTGGGCAGGTCAAAGTGAACGAGTCAGTTATCCAGCGTGTATTCATCAAATGAATAGAGTTTTCTGTCGTTCCTGTTGAGATAGAAGCGTGTCCACCATATAGTGATAAGTGGCCTCACTACAAGGACCGTGAGCACGAAATCAACATAAGTCCATATCTGCGCCAGTATATCGCTGTAACTGAAGACCTCACCGATAATCACAAAGAGTACAGATATGCCAATAAGCAGTACCCATAGCACCAGTGCTGGAAACTTGTTGGCCATAAAGAAAGAAACACCCTTCTCAATAGCACTGACAGGATCAAGATGATCGGTCACAAGAGCATATTCGACAAATATCAGTATAATGCTCAGGACAATGAAATAGAGTAACCACAGGATAAGACCGAAAGCCAGCAGGGATGTACTTGCAAGTGCTGTTTGAGGATTGTTTATTATATTTCCGATATCCCCCATTGAAAGAAATCCCGGGATCAGGAAGACTACTCCGGCAATAACCAGCAGCGATATCAGGACTTTTAACAGAAAGAGATTGAAGAAGTTCTCCAAACCATATGAAAAGAGATCACCTATACCCGTATCACCTTTTTCCAGTGCCTCTTTGGACATGCCGATGGCCCCTGCTGCGAAAAAAGACTGGATAAGAGTGTAAAATAAAAGGAATACAATACCAAAGGCAAGCAGTATAAGCAGATTGGCCGAGAAAAGTGATTCAAGAATGGCCATCATCGCCTCGGGAGATAGCTGTTCCGGATCCATATTGCTTCCTGAGACAATAGGCATGACAAGTACCATTACAAACAATACGGCAGCCAGCATTGAAAGAAGCACGGTTACGAGTATTTCAAGAATAAAAGGTACACAGATCACAAGATTTCTGGTCCAGGTGCTGAATCCTCTGCTGATAATTGTGCCGATATCTTCTTTCATCGATAATCTTCTCCGGAGATAAGTGCACTATGGGCGGTCACTTTATATTTTTTACGTTGCAAAAATGTGCAGTAACATAGTTACTAATTAAACGTAAGTATTTTAAATAAGTAAAATAAAACTAATTATGTTTGTCCTGACGGCAATAATTAAATAGAATCATGTTATAACTCGTATTGCGCGGGTACTTTTTTCATACACTAAACCCCACTCCCCAAATACATTAAACCCCCACTCCCCAACCCGCGCATACTTTTCATCAAACTCAGATATAACCCATAAGAAGACTTTTTCGCATTTTCAGCTAGTTACTTTTGGTGAGTTATCAGAAAACCAGTTTCTAAAGTGCTATTTAGAATCTATAATTAGAAACTGAAATAAGAAAGAAAAAAAGAAAATATTTCCGGCAATGCCGGAAACAAATATGTTTTTAGAAAAGACCTGCGCCAATGAACAGGGAGGAGAACAGGATAGCTACCATGTTAACCACCTTGATCAGGGCGTTAAGTGCAGGTCCGGATGTGTCCTTGAACGGGTCACCAACGGTGTCACCGACAACAGCTGCCTTGTGAGCTTCAGAGCCTTTTCCACCGTGTTTACCATCTTCGATGAGCTTCTTTGCATTATCCCATGCACCGCCACCGTTGTCCATTGTAAGTGCAAGCAAAAGACCACTGACAATGATACCTATAAGCAGTCCGCCAAGGGCTGCAGGTCCTAGCAGAAGTCCGACAATAAGTGGCGTGAAGATTGCGAGTGCACCCGGTATGGCCATCTCACGGATCGCTGCTGCTGTTACGATGTCCACACATTTACCGTATTCAGGCTTTGCAGTTCCTTCCATGATACCAGGGATCTCGCGGAACTGGCGGCGAACCTCGTTAACGATCTTGAAAGCTGCCTTTCCTACAGCCTGCATTGTTACCGCACTGAAGATAAAAGGAAGCAGTCCTCCAACGAAAAGACCTACAAGCACCACAGGCCTGCTGAGACTGAGCGCGTCACCTGTCAGGTCTACTTTACCTGTGTAGTCTGCAAACAGGGCCAGTGCACCAAGTGCCGCTGAACCGATCGCATATCCCTTTGTGACCGCCTTTGTGGTGTTACCTACTGCATCGAGGGCATCGGTGATCTTACGTACGTTGGATGGCATACCTGCCATTTCTGCGATACCACCTGCATTGTCGGTGATGGGTCCGTATGAGTCAAGTGCTACGATCATTCCAGTGGTGGAAAGCATTGCTGCTGCTGCTATGGCAATACCGTAAAGACCGATAGCAGGGCTTGCTCCTCCTCCCACGATGAAGAATGAGGTGAGGATTCCAAGAATGATAACTACCACAGGAATCGCAGTACTCTCAAAACCTATTGCAAGACCGGAAATGACGTTTGTACCTGCACCTGTTTCGGATGCTGCGGCAATCGTCTTTACCGGACGGAATTTAGTTGAAGTGTAGTATTCAGTGATTACTACCATGAGAACCATAATGACAATACCCACCAGGGCTGCATAGTAGAATCTCAGATCTCCCATAAGATATGTCGTAACGAAGTAGAAAGCAACAAGAGAGAGAACTGCGGATACTGCTACTCCTTTATACAGAGCCTTCATGATCTTGCCATCACTGCCGACCTTCACGAAGAATACGGAAATGATGGATGCGAAGATTGCCACTGCACCAAGGATGAGCGGATAAAGAATTGCGTTTGTGTATGAGTCAAGGATAAGTGATCCAAGGAGCATTGATGCAAGGACCGTAACCACGTATGTTTCGAAGAGGTCAGCACCCATTCCGGCACAGTCCCCTACGTTGTCACCTACGTTGTCAGCGATAACACCGGCGTTACGCGGGTCATCTTCAGGAATTCCGGCCTCGACCTTACCTACGAGATCAGCACCAACATCGGCTGCCTTGGTGAATATTCCACCGCCAACCCTTGCGAAAAGACTGATAAGACTTGCACCGAAACCGAATCCGACTACAAGGTCAACATTACCGTAAAGGATGTAGAAGCCGCTTGTACCCATAAGTGCAAGACCGACTACTGCAAGACCGGTAACAGCTCCGCCACGGAAAGCAACGGACATTGCCTTCTGCAGACCCTTTGATGCTGCGTGTGCAGTCCTGACATTTGCCCTGACAGACACGTTCATACCTACATATCCTGCTGCTGCTGAACTGATAGCACCAACAAGGAAACCGATTGCGATCTTACTGCCATCTTCAAGCAGGGCAAAGATGAGCACTGCAAGGATCACAGCTACTACTGCGATTGTTTTATACTGACGATTCAAGTATGCCATCGCACCTTCCTGGATAGCACCTGCTATTTCCTGCATTTTCTCTGAACCAGGTTCCTCTTTGAGGACACTGCGTGCAAAGAAGCCGGCAAATAACAAACTAATAAGACCAGCAAGAGGGGCGAGATAAATTAAAGCTTCCATATTTTAACTCCTCTTTATTAATACTACTACGAATACTGTAATTTCTAATCATTTTTGTACACAAGTGTTACCAGATGCATCAAATCGCTGCTGGATGACCTGTTGCACAATTTTTTACAACTCGGCTATAATGAATAATATAATATATAAATGTAGGCCGAAATAAGACATCCCGGATATTAAGCTAACGATCGACAGACCCTCAGAGCCCTCCGCCAACCTGAAGCAGCTCAAAACCTATACTTTCCGGTACATCTACCCTGAAGACAAAGACATTGTACCTCAATCTTCTGGCAACTGCTATGGCGTTCTTCTGTTCCGGACCGAGCTCACCGTCGGTGCTTGTTATACAGAAGGATTTCCTTGCATCCCTCACCAGAAAGTCGAAGTACTCCCCATAATCCTCCAGAAAACCGATCAGATCTGTCAGTTCTTCCCACCTTTCGCACATGTGTATGTTCTTGGTGGCGGAATTGCTGACATACCAGTCAAGGCTCATGTAGGGATAGGCATCGTACTGCTCTTTCAGATCATCATATGCCTTGCGGATAACAGAAACATCATTTCTGAGGTCTACCCATTTCCATTCCTGCTGTGCAAAATATCGTGCTGCCACGACGGCAACAATCTTGTCCATGTCCTGTTTTTCAAGCTCCATTTTAACACCTGCTGCGTATAATGATGCTATTACATTTAATTATATACCATTTGTAAAATGATTTTAAAGATTATTTTGATTGGTTACCTTTCTAGAACTCATCATCCTGCGAATAACTTCTTCCAAACTTCAGGGCAATTTCCGCCTTTTTAAGTTCCTGTCCCAGATAAGCCGCATGTTCCATCCTGGAAACAAGGTCCATTTCCAGAATGGTATCCATGATCTCGCCTGCGGTCCTGCCAGCAATGGAAGCAGTTTCATGTTCTGCCAGGATACATCCACCCTTTCCGTAACGGTCAGGAATTATGCTTATTCTGATGCTTCCCCTGGGATCCAGTTTCCACATCTTGCTCTTCTTTGCCCGGACGAAGTTTTCGGGAAGATCGGAGTCTGTGCGCCTTCTCTTCTCTTTGATCTGTATCAGGTCGATACCAAGGTCCTTGGGAGAGCTTTTGCGCTCCTTTGCAAGCAGCATCATCTGTGAGGCCTTTTTCAGCTCATCGATGGAACCCTGGGTCTTGTTACTGTATTCCGGTGTGAATAATATGCTTGCACCCACATCTGCTGCTATGCCGCACAGTGTTGCGTTCACTCCAGTGGAATCGACATCAATTAGCTCTGTTACGTTGCCGACACCGAAGAAGACAGGCAGATCCGGGAACATATCATGGAAGCTGCTGTAGCGGATAATAGAAGAGGTGATATCATGGCCTATGGGATCAAGTACAGGATCGGCGATAATGTTTTTAACACCCAGCCTGCGGGCAGTATCTATATTCCTTACAAGACTGTCCAGACCTTCCCCGGAATCCGGTATTACTACAGCGGCCACATCTGAGCCTGCAATTTTCGGGGCAATAGTGTCCATATTGGAGCTGTCAAGGCTGAGGATTATGTCGACACCCACCTCCAGCGCCCTTGTGAGCAGCTCGGGATCAAGTGTGTCGGTACTTACGGGAAATGATGTAACTGACCTTGCAACTCTGATAGCACGCTCCACATCATCGGGCTCCGCATGCAGGGATGCACCAAGGTCGATTATATCCGCACCCTTTCTAACAAAGGATTCTATCCTTTCTGAAAGCAAATCCGGGTCCAGACCTGTTGCATCCACCACTTCCGCCATTACCTTCATGCGCGAGTTGCCGCCAAGTTTCAGCCCGCCAACAACCGTCGAGGGAGATGACAGGTCCTCGAGTTCAGTGATCTTCTCCAGGGCCATCTCACGCCTGACATCCGCAAGCAGTTCACATGCGGGAATCTCGGTGGAGAACTCAATGTCATCAGCAAAAGGCAGGACAAAGGACAGGTCATAGGCATGCTTGGGGCCAAGACGGATACTGCAGCCAAGTTCAGTTGAAAGCCGTGAGAAATCGCCGGATACCAGGCCGGGGATGAATATCAGATCATATTCAAAATTCTTATTTTCAGATTCATCGAAGTCAGGAAAATCCCTTTTAATAGCCGCCAGCAGCTTGCGGGGTGTGATAAAGGCCGCGATTTTGGTATCAACCACCAGTACATCAGCACTGACTCCCACCGCATCCCTTACTGTCTGTTCGGCAAGGTGACCTGTAGCAACTAGTACTTTCATGGCTAAAAATAGTAATTTATACAGATAAGAATATCCTTTGAAAATAATTGCAGAACCGGATAGCAGATATCCGGCTGCATAGTCTTAGAAAATATTTAGTGTATTATGTCTATAATTGAGCCGCCACCGTTTCTGGTGCTTACAGGCTCAACGACAGAGCGTCTGGTCTTGTTCAGTTGTGTGCTGGCGTGCCTGTATCCCCTTGGAGTTTCCGGTTCCGGGTTTGAGGCTGCTGAAGCTTCACTGTACTGAGGACCGAGTACCTGTGCTGACTGGACACCGGTCATGATAGCCATGACACGCACCTTGCCTTCATACTCGTTACTGATACGTGCTCCCCATATGACGTTTGCACGGGGGGACAGTTCGTATGTGAGTGAAGCGGCAATATCCTCGGCTTCCTTGAGGCTAAGGTCGGGACCTCCTGTGATGTGCACAAGACTGCCGGTCGCACCCCTGTAATCCACATCAAGCAGTGGGTGGTTCAGTGCATTCCTTACCACATCATCGCTCTTGTCCTGGTTCTTGCTCTCACCTACAAGCATCACTGCAACTCCGCCGCAGCTCATGATAGCCCTGATGTCGGCGTAGTCGAGATTGATAAGTGAAGGCCTTGTGATTGTTTCTGTGATACCTTTCACGGTTTCAGAGATAAGCTGGTCCATTACAGAGAAAGCCTGGTCAATCGGCAGGTTTGGAACGTATTCCAGAAGTCTGTTGTTGTCGAGTACGATTACTGTGTCTGCGGCACGGCGGAACTCCTCGAGTCCTTCCTCTGCCTTGACTGCCCTTGCCCTTTCAACCCTGAAAGGACTGGAGACCATACCTACAACGATCGCTCCCTGCTCCTTTGCGACCTCAGCTACCACAGGGGCGACACCGGTACCGGTACCTCCTCCCATACCTGCTGTTACGAAAACAAGATCTGCGTCCTTGAAGACCTCTTCAAGTGTGCCGCGGGCAAGTTCTGCCGCTTTTGCACCTACTTCGGGATATCCTCCTGCACCCAGTCCGCGGGTCAGTGTCTTTCCCACAAGGATCTTCTTGTCCGCACGAATGAGATCAAGATGTTGCTTGTCAGTGTTTATTGCAACAGTCTCGGCGCCATCAATGCCGAGATTGTAGAGTCTGTTAATAGTATTGTTACCGGCACCACCACAACCGACGATCATGATCCTGGGCTGGCCAAGTATGTCGAGTTGGTCGTCTACTGCTATCGTTTGGCGGTACTCTTTTTCTTTTTCGGTGTGTTTTAATGCTTCCTGGACTATCGATTGCACATTCATCCCCTCACGGATATGTTACATCGCGGTATAGTATTCGCTTTTTAAGATTTGCTCTTGGACGTTGAACCATTCATCAACGTTTATCAACGTTTCATAATTCTGTGATTGCTATATTTCTTTTATGGTTTTTATACTTATGCTTTTATGCAACTTGAATATGGGACCTTACTGCCTCACCTGATTCCCAGTTCAGACAAATCCTGATTCAGTACACGGGCATAAAGCGAAACAAACGATGTCATATTTCATATTTAAATATAGTAATATATAAGCATATCTAAGTTGCTTTTTTATATGATAGGGCATATAGAGACCTAAACTACAGTAGCTTAGATGCTACTGGTTTTGGAAAAATTAACAAAACCCATATTCAAGATCTGGATCGGAGAGTTTTTTTGAACGAAACTTACCTTGCATTGGCACTCTTTTTAGTGTATTGGATGATCGTCATTGTCCTGAAACGAAAAGGTATACTTGAAAAATACAACATAACCACTTACGGCCCCGTATTAATGATACGGACCACAAAGGGACTCAAGTTGCTTGACAAACTTGCCAGACCAGGGAAGGCCTGGAAAGTCTATGCAAATATCGGCATAGTCCTGATGTTCATAGGCATGGTGGCCATGTTCCTGATAGTCATCCTATCAGACATAGCGCTGCTCAGTTCCATAGGCGATAACACATTGCCCGAGCCCGGCAGGTTCAACGAAGCAAGGAACATATTCCTGATACCGGGCGTCAATGAGTTCATACCCCTTACCTGGGGCGTCATCGCCCTGATAGTGACCCTGGTGGTGCACGAATTCTCACATGCGATTCTCTGCCGGGTTGAGGACATCAGGGTAAAGTCCATGGGAATACTGCTTGCACTTGTACCCATAGGTGGTTTTGCAGAACCTGATGAGGAAGAGCTCTTCGGTAAAAAGGAAGAAGATGAGGAAGACAAACCTGATCCTTACGGGGACCGCAGACTTGGAATAGTCATAGAAGAAGAAGAAGAAGAAGAAGAAGAAGAAGAAAAACAGGAAACACAAGAGCCGAAAACTGAAGAAGTACCCGAGAAAAAGGCAACAAGAAATCAGAGGGCAAGGATACTTGCCGCAGGTGTGATGGCAAACTTCGTGGTAACCCTGATCGCCTTCTCCCTGCTCTTCGGACCCGTGCTCGGTGCCATGGCCCCGCTTGGAAACACCATGGTGGTGGATGTAGGGGAGGATTCACCTGCATATGCAGCCGGCATCAGGGAAGATATGGTGATAACACAACTTGACGATACCAGTATAGCCAATGTACAGGAAATGCTGGACTACCTCGATTCCGTGGAAATGGGATCCACGGTACAGGTTCATGCCGCAACGGATAGAGTGGTTTCCGTATATGATGTAGAGGTGACAGAAGAAAACCCCGAGATAACGGGAATCATGATCCAGGATACGGTGGAAGGATCACCTGCCGATGAAGCTGGTTTTGAACAGGGCACGTATATCCTGAGCATAGACGGGCAGACCATCAGAACAGTCTCTGACTTCACAGATTTCATGGGTACAACAAGCCCCGGCCAGGAAGTCAGCGTGGAAGTCGCAGGCAGCGATGATGTCAGCAGCGAATATACGATCGAGCTTGCTCAGCATCCTGATGAGGATAAAGGCTACCTGGGAGTTTACACCCAGGGCAACGGTTTTGTGGAAACATCCCTTGGATTCTCTGTGGGGGAATTCCCTGCACGTGAGTACCTGCAGCTTCTGCAACAGCTACCTTCCATGCTTACCGGAGCAGCTGGCTGGATAATAATCCTTGGACTTCCAATCATCGGATTCGCAGGCGAAGGCTTCCCGGGATTCAGCGGGACACTGGCACAGTTCTACGAACCTGTCGGCTGGGCCGAACCACTTGGTGTCGGGCTGTTCTGGATAGCGAACTCCCTGCTGTGGATCGGATGGCTGAACTTCTACGTAGGCCTGTTCAACTGTCTTCCGGCGGTACCACTCGACGGAGGGCACGTTTTCAGAGATTACCTGTACTCTGCCATCTATCGTCTCACCAACAATGAGTTGAAGGCGGAAAGGCTGTCGGCCACAGTTTCCGGAACCTTTGCACTACTGATACTGATGTCGTTCCTGCTGATGATATTCGGACCATACTTTGTGCATGGTTTCTAAATAAAGGCCAGAAGGATTTAAGGATCGATTGGAAAAGAGATATTTGAGCTGGTACGATGAGAGATAGCCATCTTTTGCATAAAACGATCATTAAATCCATTTTATTCGCCTTTGCTGTAATTTTTACCTACATTTTCATATTCATACAGATAGTACAGTATGAACAAAGCTATGAGTATGCCAACTTCTTTGACGGCCTCTACTGGGTAGTATCCACTGTCACCACTGTTGGCTACGGTGATATTGTCCTTGAGTCCACCCTGGGAAAAATGTTCTCGGTCTTTGTGCAGCTATCAGGCATTCCCCTCGTATTCGGTCTTCTTTTCACCGCCGTAATAATACCATGGTTTGAAAAGAACATGCGTTCAGGACTGCCCACAAAGGCTTCCAGGAACCTTAAAGAACACATTATCATCTGCGGATACAATAAACTCGTCGAAACTCTCATGGAAGAGTTGAATGAAGACGATATACCCTACGTGCTCATCGAAGAGGATGAAGAGCTTATCGAAGATCTACTGAAGAGAAATATCCACACCATATTAGGTATACCTTCCGAAGAAGAGACCCTGAAAAATGCGAACATAGGCACTGCAAGCTTTGTAATTGCAAACCGCTCGGACGAGATGAACGCAAATATCGTCCTTACGGCCCGCAAACTGAGTGACCTGAATATCATTGCAATAGTCGAAGACAGCTCCAATAAGAAATACCTGAAATATGCTGGCGCCACAAGCGTTGTTTCCCCAAAGGAACTCTATGGAAGATATATTGGAAGAAAGGCAGCAGACCCCTTCGTAAAAAGGCTAACTGGTGCCACCGAATTCTTTGAAGGTATTAGCATAGTGGAATTTCCCATATATCCTAAAAGCCCGCTTATAGGAAAAACGATGAGAAACGCCGCCATAAGAGAAAAGACAGGTGTTAACGTTGTTGGTATGTGGAAAGGAGGAAGCCTTTCCTTTCACCTAAGACCCGAGGATATTATACGGGATAATTCCGTATTACTTGCCATAGGGACTACCGACCAGCTATCCGAACTTAGAAAGCTGACCCAGCGTCTGGAGTGATAAGATGAATGAAAGAGGCGACGGACACCTTATAGTTCTGGGTTGCGGAGATGTCGGGAAGCGAGTGATAGAAACTCTGCAACATGCCGGAATAAACTTTATCGTTGTGGACTCAGATCCGGATAAACTTGAAAATGCAGATTTTGAGCATATAATCGGTAATGCAACCGAGGAGGATATCCTTATGGATGCAGGTATCGAAACCGCTTCCGAGGTTATCATAACATTGAACGATGATACCGACGTGATCTTTGCAACACTCATAGCCCGTGGTTTAAACCCTAAATCCACCATAATATCAAGGGCGAATTCGTACAGGTCCATCGATAAGATATACAAGGCAGGTGCCGACTATGTTGCCTCCCTTTCCATTGTTGCAGGACAGATGCTTGCCAGGATGACATCGCACTGTCTGGAAGCCGCCTGTAAGAAGATGGACGAGGACATTATGCTCTACGAGGGTATAGATATCGAAAAACATCATGTTACCGGTGGATCAAACCTTAACGGCAAAACCGTTGAAGAGCTTAACCTGAGAAAATCCGTAGGATGCACAATAATAGGTATCGAACGGGGTGAAGAAATAATTACTGATATTCTCCCTTCAACTACTATTGAAGAAAATGACGTAATCGCGGTTGTCGGCGGCAAAGAAGAGATCAATCTCTTCAAGGAAAAATACGTAAAGAAAAATAAATGAAAGCACAGGCAAGTGCAGGTGTGAAAAATGGAAGATATGCTGATAGTACTTGCTGTTTTTATAATCTCCATAGTGTTCTCCATGCTCGGCCTGGGTGGAGCTATCTTCTATGTCCCCTTCTTTTACTGGACCGGGATGGAACTCGTCGGGGCCATCACCACAGCCCTCCTGCTTAATATAGTTACATCAGGTTCCGCAACCGTAATATACCTGCGTAGAAAGCTTGTCGATCTGAAAATAGCAGTACCTTTTATTGCGGCATCTGCCATAGGTGCCCAGATAGGCGCTTATTTTACAGAACTTGTCCCTGTCAATGTGTTGCTGTTCCTTTTTGCAATCCTTATGATAATTGTCGGTCTGGAAATGATCTTTTCCAGGGCGGAGAAGTTCTATCGCAAAAGGAAGATCGAGGGAAGTAAAAAACTTATTCTGGTGACAGCCGGTGGTATGATAGTGGGTATTCTCTCGGGTATGCTGGGTATAGGAGGCGGTTCTTTTATCGTACCGATGCTGCTCCTGCTTGGATACGGGATCAAACGTGCCGCTGCCACATCAGGGTTTATAGTGATCTTCACCTCCCTTTCGGGTTTTATTGCCCATGCAGATACATGGGAACCCGATCTCAGCCTGGTGATCTATATTGTAATAGCCTCTTTTGCAGGTGCACAGCTGGGATCACACCTGATGTCCGGGAAGATGAAATCAGATACACTGAAGAAATTATTCGGAGTTGTCTTGCTGCTCATGGCCATAAGGATCATAAGCGGATAGACTTAATAGAAACCTTTAATACCGTCGGTAGCTATGAATACATCCCGTGGGCCCGTAGGGTAGCCAGGATATCCTAATGGGCTTCGATGTGACTCAGGTCACGAAGTTACCCATTGACTCGCGTTCGAATCGCGGCGGGCCCGCCATACTCTGTTTTCAAAAAAAAGTTATTTACCGGTCAGATTCATCTCAAATCCGACAACCGGCTGGCCAAGACCGAAATTAACAATCACCTGGGGGTTAAACTCGCCCATCACACCAATCTTTTTGCCTTCTACAATAATATCCGCTCTTCTGCCTTCAAGGAATGCCGGATCTGATGATTCCGAGACTTCGTATTCCAGCATTCTCTCCCTCATGACCGCATCCAAAAGTTCCCTGGCTTCGGTGAAATTGGCCTGGGCATTTATGGAGACTGCTGCAAGGTGCAGACCAGTCTTTCCGTCGACCACTACATCACCTACCTCGAATATCCTCTGAGGGAGTTCCCTGTGCTGGTTCATGGAAAGTATCTCCATGAGGTTTGGCAGGACAGTGGTCCTTACCATTGTCTGGTCTTCGCTTATTGGGTGCATGACATGCGTTACGTTATCAGTGGCCTCCCGGCACATCCACTCGAAGTGGACCCTCTCACTTGTGAGTGTGAAAGGCATCACCTGCTGATAACCAAGAGCCGTCATGATCTCTCTCATTGCAGAACTTATATCCGCTACTTCATGAGAACTTCCGACTGTTGCGTTCATCGGGAACACGGCAGGTATGTTGTCAAAGCCAAATCCTATGGCAATGTCCTCAATAATATCGGAACTGTCAAGAATATCCGCACGGTAGCGCGGAATCATTACCTCAATGACATCCTCACCAAGCTCCCTGGCACCAAAACCCATGCGATTGAGTTGATTTATTATCTCGTCTGTGGAAAGGTCCATACCAATGAGTGAGTCGATCTCGGACCTTTTCAGGATCTTGACGCGAGGAGTCAGATCAAGTGGGATATGTTCCGTACCATCTGCTTTGACGACCTTCACATATTCGATCTGCCCGCCGCGTTCCGCAAGTGCCGCAGCCACGATATTCAGTGCGGTATATACCTCATCTCCGAGACCTGTTACGTCAAGTAGCAGATCAGTGGTGTTCTCATTGACCATTGTGAGGGTTCCGTTGATGATCGGCGGGAAGGAGAGAACATTATCATTTGCATCCAGGATAAGTGGATATTTGTCAAAATCCTCGACGATATGTGCAAATCGCACGCCCTTGGGATGCTTTTCAAGTATATCTTTCATGGACATGGGTTCTGTGAAATCCAGTGGTACGAACTCAAAGTCCGGGTCGGCTGCAATATAACGGAAAGGTGGCTGGACCTTTGAGAGGTCATGTACTCCGATAGATACCTTTTTCCTGTCACGCCCAAGACCCCAGTGAAGTGATTCCTGCAGGTCCATCAGGCTCTTAATTGAAGTGGAGTTGAATTTTAACCCTCTTACCACAGCACACCCGAAAACAGGGCGGATATCCTCGATATCAGCATCCTTTGATATCTCTATCTGATAAGGCCTGACCTCGTACTCACGAAAACCGGTTTCGATATCAAGGAAGCCGCGCATGGCACGTGCCACACCCTCAACACTATAGAGGTCGGGACGATCTGGGAAGAACTCGATATCTATGGAGTCAACTTCTATACGTTCAATGTCAGCTCCGATCATCGGCACACGTTCGATGATGGTATCCTTATCTGTCCCGGTAAGCTCTTCAAGGTCTTCATATGGTAGGGTTATTATAGGCATGCAGGATATCCTCTCAATTCCAGATTGCTTCTCTTATTTCTACCAGAACATATCAACCCTTGGATTTAACTTTTTTGAGTGAAACTGCATTTGAATTCTACACAGATTCCGGGATTTGCGTTCTATGTACACAAATACATGACTTTCCATTAGATTTGTACAGATATTTCAGAAACCAGCTTAAATTACAGCAATTATCCTGCACATCATGTACATGCCTGTTTTAAACATGTACATCTCAAATCCATAATAGACTGAATCAGACTGTTTTGCAAGTTTAATGGCAAAACCGGACCTTTACAGGAATTTCCCTGCAGTACCTATTCGATACAATAACTTTAATAATATGTGTAATTATAATATATATCTAATATAATCAAATGATTATCTTACCTTCAAAATATTCATCAAATGGTGACATTAATGGCTGATGCTCAGATAGAAGATCCTGGAAAAAAAGAGCTTGAAGATGCCAAAGAAACAGATGAGGCTGATGAACTAGCATCGACCTATGATGATCTGTCCGAGGCTGATGAAGGGTCATCCGATTCGAGTGATGATCTAGAGACAGATGAGGATGAAACTGATGATTCTCTGGAAACATCGAATCTTCTTGAAAAGTTAGCGGAGATAAAGGAGTCAGATCAGAAACTTGAAGAAGAATTCACCTCGATCATCAAGAAGAGTCCTCTGAAAAAAGAGCTTGAAGATGACAGGGATGAAGAAGACCTGCTTTTTTCAGATAACGAAACAGAAGATAAACCTGCTGTTGAAGAAGAAAAGGCAAGTTCTGCTTCCACAACGGATGAACTTGATTCTGATTTATCTGATGACGACGATGAGCTGAACATATTGCTTCCTAGATCTTCAGGCTTCGGACCCAAAAAAACAGAAGCTCCAGTTAAAAAGAAAGCAGACACGCTTTCATCTCAAAAGGATGAGGAAGCAAAGGCCAGGGTAAAGAGTATCCTCGAAGAAAAAGCCAAGGAAGAGAACATAGTCACCAACGATGAAGAGGAAGAAACTCTTGAAGATAGCGAAGTTTCCCTGAACGAGATCAGTGAAGAAAAGCAAAAAGACGAAGAAGAAAAGGGCTTTTTTGGAAAGATCAAAAAACTGTTCAAGCAGGTCGAGTTCGAGATGGAACCCTACGACCCCGAATTACACGGTCCTATTACCGAATTCAAAGGGGTCGAAGGATATGAGGAAATCGACCGTTACTGGGTAAACGAACCCTATACACTTATTGTTATTCTTTATAATGAAGATGTGAATAATCATCTGTACTATGTGGTGGAACCCGAACTTAGTGATTTTGAAGAAGTTCTCCTGAACGAGATCATGGACAGACTTCGTGATGTACTTCTGGTAGAAGAGATATCAGAGGATGAAGAGGACAAAGAGAAGGTACTCGATAATAAGATCTGGTCGATTATCCAGGATTATACCCTTGAACTTACACCTGCTATACTTGCCAAGATATCCTACTACATAAAACGGGATTTCGTGCGCTTCGGAAAGATAGATGCTCTGATGTACGATGATTCCATTGAGGATGTTTCCGGTAACGGCCATGATGTTCCAATATTCCTTTACCACCGCGTACACCAGAACATTGCCACTAATATAGTATATGGAGAAGATGAACTGAACTCCTTCATAATCCAGATGGCACAGAGAAGTGGCAAACACATTTCAGTCGCCGAACCTATGATAGATGCCACCATGCCTGACGGCTCAAGGATACAGATGACACTGGGTACATGTGTCACTGCACATGGAAGTACCTTTACCATCCGTAAGTTCAGCGATACGCCGATCACACCTGTTGATCTGATCAAATGGGGCACATTCTCGGCAGAGGCCATGGCCTATCTCTGGCTCTGTATAGAGAACAACAAGAGTCTGATATACGCCGGAGGTACGGCTTCGGGTAAGACATCATCTCTTAACGCAGTATCTCTTTTCATTCCTGAAAAGGCCAAAATCATTACTCTTGAAGATACACGTGAACTTAAACTCCCGCACCCTAACTGGATTCCGAGTATTACCAGGGACTCCTTCACAGCGGATGAAAGAGGAGCCGTGGATATGTATGACCTGCTAAAGGCTGCACTGCGTCAACGTCCTGAGTACCTGCTTGTGGGTGAGGTCCGAGGTAAGGAAGCACTTACGCTCTTCCAGGCGATGTCAACAGGTCACACCACTTTCTCGACAATGCACGCCGACTCAGTTGCATCTGCTATCCACAGGCTTGAGAACCCACCGATCAGTGTCCCGCGTACGATGATCCAGGCACTGGACATCATGAGTATACAGGCACAGACCTACACCAAAGGTAAGCGTGTAAGAAGGAACCTCAAGCTTGTAGAGATCATTGACATCGATCCCAATACCAGGAACATCAGAACCAATGATATCTTTGTCTGGGATTCCGAGTCTGACGTATTTGTAAGAACCGGTGAGTCCAAGGCAATATTTGATATCAAGATGCGCCGTGGATGGGGACAGTCAAGGATAGATCAGGAATTGTATTACAGGCAGAAGATACTTGAGTACATGGTAAGCAACGAAATAAATGATTTCAATGTGATATCAGGAATAATCAATGCGTACCAGTCAACACCTGAGAAGGTACTGAAGAAACTTCAGCTGGATTGACAGCGGGGGTTAGACAGTGACAGAAAAAAATGATTCCTCTGAGATCGAAACATCCGAAATGGAAGAATCCGGGACTCAAGAACCTGAACTCAATTTCGAAAATGCAGAAGCATCAGAGCTTCCTGCAGACAAAGTTACAAAGAAGAAAAAAAAGCCAAAGATTGATCTTGACCCTTACGTCAAAAAAGCCACCCTGTATTTCAATATTCTCAAAAGGATACCTTTCGTTCTTCTCGGAACCCAGATAAAGGCAAAGAAACAGAATTACGTCAATCTGCAGAAACAACTGAACCAGGCACGTATACCGATTTCCCATGAGATGTATATTTCAAACGCAGTATTCTACTCGGTACTTGCGGGAGTTTTGGGTGCGTTGCTCGGATTGGTCATTACCTATTTCATAATTGCGATCATCGGCCTTCCTGAGAATCTCACCAAACTTACATTCAGCCCCGGTATGGCATTCCTGCTGGACTATAAAGAAATATTTGTCGCATTCTTCATAACTATTGTTTTCATTGTAGGACTCGGCGGCCTGGTCTATACGATCTTCATGCTCTATCCCGGATTCCAGGCGGGAGAGAGGAAAACGAAGATCGATATGCAGTTGCCTTATGCCGTAACATTCATGTACGCCCTCAGTAAGGGTGGCATGAACATTATAGATGTTTTCAAGGCACTCGCACGTTCTGAAGATACGTATGGAGAGGTCTCAAAGGAGATAGATTCCATTGTAAGGGACATGGAGTACTTCGGACATGACCTGAGGACCGCACTCACAAATGCATCTGAGATCACACCTTCCGAGAGGTTCCAGGATCTCATCTACAACCTCCTGACAGTTATCGACAGTGGAGGTAATATCCCCAATTATTTCCGCGACAAATCGGAACAATACCTTGTAAAGGCAGAGGTAGACCAGAAAGGTTTCCTTGAAACACTGGCTTTACTTGCCGAATCATATGTGACTGCTTTTGTAGCAGGTCCATTGTTCATTATCATCATGGGTGTCATGATGGCAGTAATGGGTTCAGGTTCTGCGACCATGGTGTATGCGATCATATATGCAGTTCTGCCAGTGGGATCACTGATGTTTGTAGTTATGATCAGCATCATAACACCCACTGAAATGGGAGAGCCTAAGATCCTTAGCACAAATACAGTACTTGACCATGGGATACCTGATATGCCGGCTCACCTGAAACCCGTCTATGACGAGCACGGGGAACCGGTGGATGAAAGCGAAGAGAAAGTAAGGGAAAGGACAAACTTCGAACTGTTTGAGAAATCAAAGAAATCACTGTCCATGAAGCAGATAATGAAGAATCCGCTTACACCCATGTTCAGAAATCCCCTATTCACACTCGCAATCACAATCCCTCTTGCACTTCTCATAGTAATGAGTTCCCTGTTCCTGAATGCCAACAGAGTAGGCAACCTTGCGATGATGGTGGAGTTCATAGACGACAAGATAGTATTTGCAATCCTGCTTGTCATAATACCACTTTCAGCCTTCTATGAGATCAAGCAGAGAAGGAAGAAGAAGCTTGAAAGCAGTTTCCCTGATTTCCTGAAGAAACTGGCAAGTACCAATGAAACCGGTATGACTCTCAGAGATTCCATAAGACTTATGTCAAGGTCCGATACCGACTCTCTCAGCTCGGAGATCAGGAAGATCTGGCACGATGTTTTCTGGGGACTTGAGATCAATGATGCCCTCATAAGATTTGCAAACAGGCTGAGAACTCAGGTAGTTACACGCTCTCTGTCCCTTATCACGAAAGCTAATGAGTCCAGTGGTGATATCGGTGAAGTTCTTATGGTCGCCGCAAGGGATGCGGCTTCCGAGCAGGGAATGAAAAGAGAACGTACAATGAGCATGATGATCTATATTGTTATCATCTATATCTCATTCCTAGTCTTTGTAGGTGTCATCTATGTCATCTCAACTACTTTCTTAAGTGAGATGGCAGAAGCAGGGAAACAGATGGCGGATTCCGGATCCAGTGCAGGCGGTTTCCTCGGAAACTTCGATCTTGATGCATACACCCAGCTTTTCAAACATGCAGCCATCATCCAGGGACTCAGTTCCGGCCTGATGGCAGGCGCAATGGGGGAGGGCAGTGTGATGGCAGGCCTCAAGCACTCAACTATTATGATAATAATCGGCTACTCCATATTCACCCTGTTCATCTGATGGTCAGTTTAAAGTAGACCCATTAACCCATAGAATATGATGAAAGTAGCTGGAATAGATGAGGCAGGTAAAGGGCCGGTAATCGGCCCCATGTGTGTCGGAGGCGTACTTGCCACAGATACACAGATCAATTCTCTGAAGAATCTGGGAGTTGCCGATTCAAAAAAAATCGCTCCAAAAAAAAGAGAACTGCTTGCCCATCAGATCGAAAAGTATTCTGAAAAGATCTTTGTCCTTGAGATAGCACCACAGCAGATCGATGAGTTCCGCAAGCTCATGAGCATGAACGATATCATGGTACTTGCATTCTCAAAGGTCCTGGAAGAGCTGCATCCGGATGAAGCATATGTTGATGCTGCTGATGTTAATGAAGAGAGATTCGGGAAAAGGCTCCTACAGGAATATACTAAAAAATACCCTGACAAAGCCGCAGATATTTCAATCGTATCCAGGCACCAGGCCGATGATATTTATCCCATCGTATCCGCCGCATCTATCGTTGCAAAAGTCCGCAGAGATGCACTGATAGAAGAGCTCAAGGAGGAGATTGGTGTTGATTTTGGAAGTGGGTATCCATCAGACCCAAAAACAAGGCAGTTCCTCAGAGAATGGTTCAATGAATTCGGAGAACTTCCTGATATTGTAAGACATTCCTGGAAAACCGCCGAGAACATTCTTACGGAAAAAAACGAATAACAATAGTACTGATTTTATGTGAAAAATAAATAAAAAAAGATGCAGGAAAGTTAAGAATTACTTTCCTTTCCTGTAGATAAGGTATGCACCTATAAGCACTACCGAAAGCCCACCAAGTATTACAAATACAAAAGTGGAACTTTCACTGCTTGTTGTCTTAACCTCGATAGGCTCCCCGTCTGAAATAACACTTTCATCATCTACAGATTGCAGTATTGCTTCATCGGTAAGTTCCTCACTTTCGGCTTCCGAGCTTATGGCAAATGGTGAGAATGCCGGAGTCTGACTTTCAAAGTACACATACTCATCGTCTTCTTCAGTAACTTCAGTATCAAGTGCTGTCCAGGATTCGTTTGAATACCTGTATAGTTTTACTGTGTCACTTTCAATGTTATTCTCTTCCAGCCATGTCTTTTCCACCATGAAACCTATTCCAAGATTCTCAACATTCTCAGGATCGACAAAACCGGATTTACCCACCCAGATATTCATCTGTTGGTAGACATTTCCGGGGACATCTGTCTTTGCGAAAGTAGACCTGTCCTTCAATACTTCAATAATTGTTGATATTGTGCCTGCATTCCTCAGAGCATCGAAATGTACAGAAGTAATGGCATTTCCATCTTTATTGAACTCGTAGTTGATGCGTGAGTCCTTGGTGACATAGATGCTTTCCACTTCCTTTACACGGATGTTCTCATACTTTTCACCGGTAGAACCGCCGCCACCGCCACCACTGCTGCTTCCACTGCTACTGGAGGTAGTTGCTGACGGTTTCGGACCGATCCAGAAATTAGTGGTGAATTTCTTATTATTACCCGTGTTATCTGCTATGAATATTGAAGCAGCATGACTGCCCACAGCCAAACCCGTGCCATTGTACGAAGCCGAAGATGCATTTATCGTTGCATTATTTGTTACATCAATATTGTCAACTATCATTCCTACAGAACTTTCATTTATGCCAGTCCTTGCGTCACTGTAATCGAAACTGATGTCCACAGCAGTTGTACCTTCAGCAAATACCTTGCCGTCTGCGGGTGAATAATTTTCAATCACAGGTGCGGTCTTGTCGACATTGACTGTTATAGCCGAACTTGCATCCTTGACGTTCTTTGCAGTGTCCGTTGCAACAGCTGTAACATTATAGTTTCCATCCGGGACAGAGGACAGATCGAATTCACCAACCCAGGTGCCATCACCCTCGTTGTCAGCGTTGATTGTTTTTACCTGACTTCCGGAATCCGACAATAGATTGATGCTGACATCTTTTACATCTTCGTCAGATCCGGATATGGTGGGATATATATAACGCGAAAAAAGTGTACGCTTTGAAATCTCTTGTTTTGAGATTTTTTCCGATAACATTTTAAAGTTTTGAGACATTATAATTTATATGGATTTTTCTTTAATTTTCGATAATATTGAGATTATTGTCACATCTTTGGGTGGATGGGTTATAATAACTTATATTGGTTCAAAATACCTAGCTGAGAGATTGGCAGACAAAATGAAAATTAAATGGACAAGTGAAGAGAATCAAAAATTAGAGCAGTTACGTGCTGAAATTAAAGAAGAAAATGCCATTTTTTCATCGTTTATAGACTCATTTTCTTTTGTTCAACAAAATAATTATCCTGAAAGAGTCTTAGCAATCAAAAATATTTGGGAGAATGTTCTATCTGTGAGAAAAATGGCTTCAAAATCCCAATTCTTCTATGATGTATTTGCTGAAGAGGAGTACAATAAAATCATTAAAGAACCAAAGATTAGTGATTTTATTAAGAATGAATTAGATATAAATATATTTTCTCCAAAAATTGATACAATCAAAAGTGAAACCGAAATTAATAGACCTTTTTTGGGAGAAGGACTATGGGTATCGTTTGAATTGTACCTGACTTTTGTTGGGAGATCATCGTTTTTATTATGGGATGGATATCGAAAGAATGATGTTGTCTGCTGGCACAAAGATGATAGTGTTAAGTCTCTCTTAAAGCAAGTTTTTAATGACGAAGAAATGAAAAATATTTCCTCTGAAAAATTTGGTTCATTTAGCAAAGGAATGCAAATTTTTGAAAATCGTATTTTACTTGAAATTTCTAAGATGACCTCAGGTGAATCAGAGGCAATAAAACGTTTTGAAGAGCTAGAAAGCACAAGAGAACTAACTCAAAAAATGTATGTTGATAGAGAACTACAAGAAAAAAGTGACCTATAATTAAGTCATATTTAACTTCCAGTTTTAATCCCATGAATTACAATGATTTTATAATCTTCCTCATCTCCTTCGTATTTAACTTAAATTCGCCTTCCTTCACCCTATCCTTCAATTTCTTCAACGTGCTTCTGTACTTAATTCCAATCTCTCTAGCTTCAGCAGGAGTTAAATTCAGAATGAATCGCCTCAACTTTTCAATATCATGATATGTCTCAACAGTATTACTCTCAAGCTCCTGCATTTCAACCTTATTCGCTTCCTTTCCAATATACACGCATCCAGTAGGCTTTATGTGCCTTCTTTGCAGCACACCAACATCTCCTTCAAACTTGGCTTCAGGATGATCTATGTAATCAAGGAACACATCGCTTAATGGCTTCCAGTACTGCCTTCCCTGAAGCGTATCTCCTGTATTGTAGTCTATGAACTCTTTCTCAATTGCAATCTGTGGATTCTTATTGAAAGGAGCAACTGGTTTAACCTTCTCCCCATCCTCATCAACTGTTGTACCATTACCTACAAGCATGAAATTGAACGGTTTGATCTGCTTGTCAAATCCCTTCCCTTCATTCAGCTTCTTGAATCGTTTCAGGATAGTTCCTGTTGATACTGCGAGATTGGAGATTACTGCATAGTTCTCATACATCTCTAGCACATCAGGCAGGCTTTCAGGATGAAAATGAACTTTGAGAATGTCTTCCCACAGTCTCTTGTGCCATTGGTCTCCTTCCTTCAGCTTCCTGCTAAATGGGTTTGTGATATGTCCTAATCCATGTAGTTTATAGAACAGTTTCTTACCTTCGGGAATGATAACTTTGTTTCCTTCCTTATGAAACAGGCAATACCTCTTGGAACTGATTCCATAGAACCAGATATCTTCCATTCCATCCTCTATTTCCAGAATAGGCTTATCAAAGTCATAAGGGTTCAATGAATCAAACAGATGGCTCAATTCATTTGCAAGATGTGGAGGAACGAATATTGAATCCGTATCCATGTAAGCATGTACTTCTCCTTTATCCAGTACAAACCTTTCAGCAATCGCAATTAATAACCTTGCTCCTGCTGTAATATTTGCTCCGATTATAGGATTAAAGAACTTTCCTGGTTGTTCATATTTGCCTTCAGTCCCAAAATTGACATTACTGAATACATCCAGTTTTTCCTCATCCTTTGGATGCATCTCAATATAAATTCCGTAAGTAGTGGAATTATTGAGGATTTTCAAAGCCCTCTGTTGTGCATCCAGAACATCATATTCATGGGAGTCTTTAGATACTTTCTTCATTTCCCCTTTGATCTCCTGCCTGCGTTCAACAAGGACTTTGATAAGATTATCTTCCTTTGGGTTCACGTGAACGCCATAGACCTCCGATTCTTTGAGATCTTCCTGTATGCCTTTAGGAATGAAACTGATAGCTCTCTTAATTTTAGGAGACTTGCCTGTAAGCAGCTTTGATGCTAAAATATCAGGGAGGAAATAGTACATCGAATCATTCGAAGTTAGGTGATTAATGCCGATATTGAACGTTCCATCCTCCCCTACATACTTTGCTCTAGTGGGGAGGATATCGCCATCAGGTTCGATTTCAACGACGGCGTTCAGTTGCTTCCACATATCGCCGTCGAGTGCATCCTCAAAGGTGAATGCCTCGATGAATCGCCGAACGTTCTCCGTATCGTCGATGTAATGAACCTTATCTGCTATGACATATTTCCAAAGATCAAGAAGTAGTGTTACTGTTGGATACATGCTGAAAAAATCTAGTACTGTGACTTTAACAGGAATCTTTCTTTCCCTGCATTCGCATCTCCCTCCATAGTAGGCGCTCATCAGATTTCCAAGAATTTCAGGAGGAAATTCTGGATTTTGTTGCATAAAGGGAGTTAAGTTGAATTGATTAAGTGCCTGTTTACCAAGAGAAGCAGCAGAATAAATATCAGTCATTGGAATGCCCAACTGATACTTTTCATACTCCAGTCTTACTTTTTTGAATAGCTGATAAGTGGACTTTACATCTTTTATGTTGTAATCAATGTACTTTGGAGTAATCTTTCCATGTTCATCTGTTGCTTTTTTCTTAATTGGAGTATCAAATATCTCACAGGCTTTTTCAAGTGTAAGAGATTTGTTGTCAGTTAAAGTACAAGCTAAGTTACTTACATCCAGAAAATGTCCTTTGAAGGTTTTCTTCTTTCTGTACTTGCCCTTTGCTCTGGTAAACTCAACATTATATGATCTCCCAGTCAGATGCTTTATGCGTAGTCTTGGGTAAGTCGTATCTTCACTAAGTACGAGGGAAAAACCATCCTTGCCCGAATATCTGCCATGACCATAATCAAGAATAATCCTTGATAGATCGAAGTTGATATTATAGCCAATGCAGAGCACTTTCTTTTCATAGACTTCCAGATAAAAGAGTTTGATGAACTCTTTAAGGGAGAATAAGCGTATGTTGTGTTTTTCTGCATACTCCTTCAGGACTTTATGCTCTTTCTCTGAAACATGCCTTTCATCCCAGAATAGCCCACCGTAATGATATACATCATTTTCATGTACATTAAAAGACCCAAATTTCAAGTTAAGATACTCATCTGCTGTTGTTTCTGTATCAAAAGTAAAAACTCTGGAAAATTCTGGAGTATCCTGCTTATATCTGAAAGTTGATTGTTTCTTCTCTTCTTTTTTTGTTGAGAATGTCCTTAAGGCAACGTTATTCATATTTCAACCCCCATACTTTTGGTTTATTAAATCAATTTCAACTTCATCCATCCGTTTTCTTAATGCTGCATGTGAAAGGAGAATGTATTCTATTCTCTCTTCTAGTGGTAATTTGCTTGATCGGAATTTAGGCGGTAAATTATTCTGAAAATGCGTGACAGCAGCATGACAGTTCAGACAGAGAACTCTAGTTTCATCCGAAAAGCCTCTTGTGGAAATGTGATGATTTTCAAAAATCTTCAAAGCATAAGGATTGGTTTCTCCACAAATTTCACAGATGCCATTTTTAACAAGCTGTTCAGTCTTAGCCTGTTGTTTTATCTGTGAAATAAAATCCTCGTTGGACAAACCGCTCCCTCATTGAACTAGAGTTGTTTAGCTTCTGTCGTCGTATATTGGTAAAAGCTCAGGATTTTCGATCTGCAGTTTTAACTCATACAACTTCTCAAGATCGGTTTCAAATGGGTAATCTTTTCCATCTACTCCCTTTATTGTGACACCTTTGAACGCTTCAAGTTTTGTTGCAGGTCCTGTTATTACAGCAATCCTGACAGCATTGAGGTACTTGCTGATAAGAGATGCATCTCTTGAGCTTTTGATTACAACACTAATCCTTTTGCCATTAGAGTAGAGCCATCTACTTCTCTCTATGCTGTCTGTTTTTGTTGCAACCCAACGACCATTCTTTTTAGAGACGGCATTTCCAAGATGCTTTAGAGCATCCTGCACATTGATTCCTTGCTCTTTTGCTGCTGAAGTAAGGGATTTGCCTTTCCTCATATCATTCAATGTGTAGAGTGCTCTAGTTCTCATTTCTCGCTGTTCAGGAGAAAGCTTGTTAAAAGGACTAAAAGCAGGTGCAATATCAGATACTCTCATTTTACGGAGGGTACTGAGTGTAGCTGATGGGTTCAGGTTGTGTTTCCTGATGATCTCTTTTGCATACCTAGTATCTCTTGGTTGAGCCTTTAGCCATTCGCCATAGGTCCGATACTTTTCAGAAAATTGCATTCGGCTCATTTTTCAGCCTCCAAGAGCCTAATAAACGATGTCCTGAGGACCTCGGCCTGAGAGCACCCATATTCTTTTGCTTTCTGCTCTAACTTCTCCTTGAGATAAGGAGGCAAAGTTACTAAGATTCTAGCAGTTGATTTCATACAAAATTCGAATTAGCAATAAAATTTATATACATATTTGAGGCATATTTTGATAGTAGTTATGATATATGTTAGTTGAAGTTATGAGGTAATAATGTCTAATAATAAGGTAAGTTTTGAGGTAGAGGTTGTCAATTATCTATCTGAAAATGGGTATTCTAGAAGGCGGCAACTCATAGCATATATAAGGAGTCTTCATCCAAATCCAGATACAAATCCAGAGGATCGAGGATATAGTCCGAAGACTATTGACAAAAAACTGGCAAATATGCATAAAGTAGGTTTAATAATAACTTTAAAAGAACCTGAAGAACTCGAAAAGTATGGTGTAGAAAAAGAAGATGGGAACGCCTCATATATATTTGTCAAAGATGCCGCGGATAGAAAAAAACACCTTGATGATGTGTTTGAACTCCTCAAAACAGGGGATGATATTGATAAGAAGATGGTAATTGCTGAGATCAAGCGTTATAAAAACAAATATATCCTCAATCCAAGTCAACTGGATGTTTTGGTAAATAATCTAACAAGTGGAGATGCCGAAATTATAGATGGTGTTCTAAGTATTCTTTACGAGAGTATTGTGAATAAAGAGATAAAACCTAGAAATAAAACTAATTTGTTGGAAGCATTAAAGGCACTATTGGAAAAGTATCCAGAAGGCCATGATAAATACTTGAAGCTGAGAAATCATATCATAAAACTCTTGGGTTATTACAAGGATAAAACTGTTCTCGAACAACTGAAAAAAGACATTCGATCAAGAAAGTTATCAGCTTTCCAAAATGATTATATGACTGTTTTTACTGCTAAAGTTATTGAAGAGGGAAGGGCCGAACTGTTTAATCTGGAAAATAAGCTGAGGAAAAACGATGATAAGAATACTGCTGAGATCATATCAAAAATAAGAGATGAAGCTGAGATAAATGCAGACAAGCCCTTGAAGCTTTGCAGCCCATTGGAAGCTATTGAAGGGACAAAAACCACTGTTCCAACTACTGGATTCAGGAGGCTAAAGAAATGAAGCTTCTACTTTTAAATGGTAATGGAATCAACATGCGTGTTGATGGTGCTAAACTTCACATCAAGGATGGGAGATTTTCAGCTACTGAAGAGCCAGAAGAATACGTATTCTCTCCAAAGAGAATTGATGTCGATAGTATAGTAGTCTATGGACAAACTGGTAATATGACGTTGGATGCTATCAGATGGTTGATTAAGCACAATGTCCAAATTTCAATTCTCAATTGGGACGGAAAACTGTTGACAACAATGCTTCCTCCTGAAAGTACCAATATAAAAACCAAGTTTGCTCAATATCATGCATTTGAGAATCAAGAAAGTAGAATTAAGATAGCAAGAGGCTTTGTTGAGGCGAAAGTTGATAAATCAACAGTTGTCCTTGATTTCCTAAATCAACGATATCCTACGGTTGATTTTGATTTTTCAGAGGATATTGATAAACTAAACAACATCAACTCAATCAGAGATATTATGGGTGTTGAGGGTGGTGTCGCCTCTAAGTACTGGAATGAATTCTCTAAAGCTGTACCTGAAAAATACAATTTTGAATCTCGACTTAACCAGAGCGGGAGGGCCATAGGCGCAGGGGATATGGTAAATGCCATGCTTAACTACGGCAACGCATTGTTAGAGGCAGAGTGCCTGAGAGCCATTAATTCTGTGGGCCTAGATCCTCACGTGGGCTTCTTGCATGAAATGAATCCTAGTAAGAATAGTTTAGCTTATGATCTTCAGGAACCTTTTAGATTCCTTATTGATCTTGCTGTCCTTAACCTGATAGAAACAAATGGCATAGACAAGAAGGACTTCATTAGGACAGAGAATTTTTCCTTGAGGCTCAGGCCCAGTGGAGCTAAGAAACTGACTGAAGAGATCAATTGGTGGTTCAACAAACGGGTCAAGTATCAAAGTAAAAGTCCAATGTGGAATTATGTTATTCTCCTGAAAGCTAGGGAATTAGCATATTATCTAACTGGTAAGCGAAAAGAGATTGACTTTTTGGAACCACAATATGCGACAAAGCGACATGACTCAAGCGACATACGACAGAAGATACTTAGTATATCATATTCTGATTGGAAAAAGCTAGGATTTTCAAAAGGTACATTGCATTATATGAAGAAAAATGCTGAAGCTGATAAGCCTTTTACTTTGAATGCTCATGTAAGAGAACGCTTGAATCAATGGGAAAAACTTGTCACAAACGGTTAAATTTATGGATTTTAGTTGTCGTTTTCCTGTCGCTTTTTGGTAGAAATTAAGCGACAATTTCAGGCGACAAGACGACAAGTGAAAAGCGACATGAAAAGAGATAAATGAAGATGATCAGATTTCCAAGAGTGTTCTCTATTGAATGAAGCAGAATGCTAAGAGTGATAAGCCGTTTACTCTCATTACTCAGGTAAGGGGGAGGTTGGAGATGTGGATCTAACGGTTAAAATGGCACACTTAACAATTTTTACATAGCTAAAGGTAATATCGATAGCAATAGCAGATTTAGTGATATTACTAATGTTAATATGAGGGTGTTTTATAACCGGTGATAATCAGTACTATCACTAATACTCCTAAATAATATTTTATTGCACTTTGCCCTCAATAGGAATTGTAAATGTGAAGATACTTCCTTTTCCAAGTTCACTTTCGACCCAAACCTCACCACCATGCAATTCTACAAACTTTTTGACTAAAGTAAGTCCTAGTCCGGTTCCCTGTTGTTTTCTTGTTTCAAGATTATTAACTTGTTTAAATGGTTGGAATAATTCATTCATGTTCTCTTCAGATATTCCAATACCAGTATCAATAACATCAATTTGTAACATGTTGTTCACGGGACGAGTTTCGATAGTAATCGTGCCTTTTTCTGGTGTAAACTTTAGAGCATTGCTTACAAAATTGTAGAGTATTTGTTTAAATTTCATCTTATCCGCTTTTATTGTGACAATATCGGTGCTGACATTTGCCAGTAAACCAATGTTTTTGCTTGATGTCAGGGGCATCAATGTAGTTCTTACGCCATCAATAGCATCAGGTATAGAGAACTCTTCAATATAAAGTTCCATCTTATGGGCTTCAGCTTTAGAAAGATCCAGTGTATCGTTTATGAGCGACAAAAGGTGTTTTCCACTTTCTAAAATATGCTCTACATAACTTGCCTGTTTCTGATTGAGTGCTCCAATGTCCTGCATGTCAAGCAAATCTGAGTATCCAATAATAACAGTTAGAGGTGTACGCATTTCATGACTCATAGTGGCTAATAATTCACTTTTGGCACGGTTGGAAGCTTCAGCCTTTGTTTTTTCTATAAGTATTTTTTCATTGATTTTACGCTCGGTTATGTCTCTACCAATCGACATCACCGCAGGCCTGCCTTCGTATTCAATTAATGAATAGCTTGCTTCAATTGGAACCTTTCTGCCATCCTTGGAGATTGCATAAAATTCAAATTTACCTGGATTTTTTCCCTCAATTATTAATTTTGTAGCGAATTCCAGTGCCCGTTTCTTGTCTTCCTTAGCGACGTATTCAATAGGTGATTTTCCAATAAGTTCCTCTTTCGTATAGCCGATGTTTTCCGCTGATTTTGAATTCACATATCGTATCAGACCATCCTGGACAATAGTAATTCCATCGTTTCCTTTTTCCACAATAGTAGAGTATTTTTTCTCCGATGCTTTTAAAGCCACTTCTGCATTCTTACGCTCAGTAATGTCCTGCACCAAGGCCATTACACAAAAATTATTCCTAGAACTATGTAGCAAAACAGCAGATGCATGTCCCCAGACAATCGAACCATCCTTGCGGACAAAACGCTTTTCAAAATGGAAAAACTGTCGTTTCCCTAAAACAAGTTCTTCAAAGAAAAGCCGTACATCTTCCCGATCATCAGGATGAATTGGATCAAATGCACTTAGTTGTAAAAGTTCATCTTTAGAGTAACCAAGGAATTGCCATAAGGATGAGTTTACTTGAAGGATATCTCCATCAGATGAGAATACGGCCATTCCAGCAGCAGAATGCTGGAACATGGAACGAAACTTTTCTTCGCTATCCTGTAAAGTTTTTTCTGTCTTCTTACGCTCGGTGATATCGCGAATACTGCTGAGAATTGCTGGAATGCCTCCATAATCAATCAGACAGCTGCTTATTTCAGCTGGGAAAGTAGAACCATCCTTGCGAGAAATAATCGTCTCAGATATCTTATGTCCATTCTGTGATACTTCTTTAATTAACGCTGGTATCTTTACTGCATATTCTGGAACGTCCACTTCCATGGGAGCCATTCGTAACATTTCAGCTCGATCGTAACCAAGGACTTTGCAAACTGTCTGATTTACTTCCATAAATTGACCCTCAAGGTCATATATGCCAATTGCATCACTGGAATGGTTAAATAAGGTTCTGAACTTGTTTTCAGATTCTTTAAGTTCTTCATAAGCTATTTTTAAGTCTTCATTTGCCTGTTGTAATTCAGCGGTCTGCTCTGTAACCATCTGCTGGAGATGTTTGCTTTGATCTTGTAATCTTTCGATGAGCTGTTCACGTTCGGCTAATTGGAGAACAACATGCAGATCGGTTTCAACTGCTTCCTTGAATTCAAATATTAATTCTGCATAAGATGTAGCTTTTGGATTATCCTTAACATCTAGCACACAGATCGTACCGAATATTTCACCGTCGGGCCACTCGAGTGGAAAACCAAGATAGTAGATCATCCCCAATTCAATATCCGGATTGTGATCCCATTCGGGATCCTTTAAGGCGTCAGTAATCAAAAGTTGTCTACGCTGCTTCATAACAGTTTCACAGTAAAGTCCAGTATTGAGGTCTGCTCTTTCCCCTTTATCATATGGATTTTCCTCCGTTGCACTCGATAGAAATACCTCTATCTGCGGAGGGTCAACCTTCATGATCAATCCAGCAGGTACACCGATAACCTTAGCCATCTGGTCTACGATTCGTTGCCACTTAGCAACGATTTCATCTGGAATTTCCACATCCTTTGTAACAACTTTTGTTGGAGATTTATCTCCATCTATAGAAAAACCACTCATGAACATCTCTCGAATTACATCGGATTGTATTAAATTTATATTTTCCAAACCATTTAAGGTACGTTCTATTACTTATGGGTTGTTAACGGCGTGAACATAAGATCTATATTATAACCAAAAAGTGATAAGGCATTTACTTTTATTATTCATACTGGGTACGTTTGGAACAATGAATAAAACCCCTCATCTCGTTTTTCAGAAAGGTGATGAAATAGGAAGTTGTAAAACAATCTGTGAAATGAGGGGGATGGGGAGTTGTCAAAATGCTCTCTTTATTTATTTGTGTTATTTCCTCTTAGTGATTGGGTACATCTGAACCTTTTTCATTTTTGCAAGGTTGAGTACTTTTTCCATCTCATTTTTCTCTAAGACTCTGGATTTAATATACCCACTGTCCACAGCTTCGTTGAAAATCTCATATCCGATTCCTGAACGGGCTAAGACGGTTGTCCAACCATTTGGAGTTCCTATACCACCAAAAGAAATATCTGATTTTTCAGCTGCCATATCTGTACAGAATTTACAGGAACTACTACGATAACTATCAAATTCGTTTAAACTGAAGTCTCGAATTTCATTATTCATATAAAATTCGAATTTACCTTTGCGTATTTTCATTGCGTCAATATCTTCAAGTTTTATGTTTTTAGATTCAACAAATTCTTTGATACCTTCATAGTAAAAGGTATCCATGCAGAACAATCCCATCTTCACTATATTTGCCCTCATGAAAAGGCGAAGAAATCCGTATGGGCTTTTTTGCATCTTGGTGACAGCATCAATATTACAGCTAGGACCAACAAAAGCAATGCTCCGCATATCTTGTTTAATTGCACTCATAAGAGCTTCCATCGTCATACTATGACTATATATACTACCGGATGAACTTAACAAATCTTCATATGTTTTAGCAACAATGGGCACTGGTTTCCATGGTTCTTCTTCAGACCTAGTAGTCACTATGGCACAATCGATAAGTCCCTCTTCGAGGGCATAGGCAAGTACAGATGTGATAATACCCCCATCCTGGCCCTTTAGTTCGGGTATTGTTGTTTTTGCACAGTAAGCATGCCGTATTTTCCCGATAAGATCCTCTTCTGTGGTAATCGTTCTGGGACACTGATTATAACAGACCCCGCAGCCATCACACTTATCAATTAATTTTGGTAACTTGTCTACAATTGATATGGATTCACATGTGGAGGCACATGCCCCGCAGAGAGTACAAATACCCGGCTTGATAACATCTTTCCTTAATTTTCCAAAAGCAATACGCTCATTATTGCTAATTGATTTCTTTAGACGAATGATACTTTTCATTGGCATTATTGCTTCACCTACTATATACTGGTGAAAGTTTTTTATTTTTATCAAAACTACCTGAATGGTAGCCACCCAAATCCAGAGTGACATCGTACCTATGTCTGCATATTTTGTACAGATTAGAGACCTTTGTATATTTAGGAGTAAAGTTGTGGTTGGGTGAAAAAAGGAGGATAAGGCTATTTAAAGCCTCGATAGGAACCAGTTTACCTTTCAGCAAAAATGCCTTCATAGGTAAGTCCTGCAACAACTCCTCCAACGATAGGTCCGATCCAGTAGACCAAGTGATTGGCCCAGTAACCTGATGCAAGGGCAGGTCCAAAGGTCCTTGCAGGGTTCATTGATGCACCAGTTAAGGGTCCGCCTACGAGAATATCCAACAATACGACCATTCCTATGGCAAATCCTGCTAATTCCGGTGAAGCTCTGCTGTCTACTGCTGCACCGTATATGGTAAACACCAGCAGGAAGGTAAGTATAGCTTCAATAAGGATTCCTGTTCCAAATGTTACGTCTGCTCCAAGACCTGTTGTTCCCAGGTTCACAGCTGCAACGGCCGTCGGGAAAATTGCCTTTAGCACAAATCCTGCTGTGGTTGCACCTGCAAGTTGAGCGACAATATATCCTGCTGCATCCTTTGCCCCTATTTTTTTACTGATAAGCAGGGGAATTGTAACAGCTGGATTAATGTGTGTACCTGAAATATGTCCGGTAGCATATATCATGGCCATGACGATCAAGCCGAATGCAGCGGCAATTCCTACAAGACCTAGTGCTCCATCAGAAACATAATTAGTCGCCACCGATCCGGCACCGATAAATACCAGGGCAAAGGTACCTACAAACTCAGCTATATATTTTTTAGTTGATTCCGTAAAGCACAATCTATAGGGCTCACAGTACGGTGCTGTACTTTCTTTGTTTGAGTCAGTCATAGTTTAACCTCTTAAAAAAACAAAGGGAAGGAATATCTTCCTTCCATTCGTGGTTCCTTAGACCTTATACTGCCTGACTCCATTGGCAGTAGTGGTGTGTCTTGATGAGGTCTGATGTTGCACAGGACTTGCAACCTCTTGCTGGTGAACCTGGGTTTTCCGGATTCATAGCAATGATATTGGTCATCAGGGTTGCAGTCACAGGCTCACTGGTCAGCAGACATGGGAAATCAGCCAGTCTCATCAGTGAGGAGAACCTGACAGTGATTGCACAGGCAGGATATGTGTATCTTTGTGGGTTGCTAAGAACTTCATTGTTGTCAATAGGACTGAGGTCGATCTTCACACCACCGATATAGCCACCTTTTCCGATAGGCTTAACCTCAAGTAAGTTGAAGCCACGCTGGATCATGTCCATAAAGTCCACGTTATGGAGTTCAGCAGCCGGTCCCCTTGTAGGGTTGAGTGGAACGTAGTTGCTGTAGCGTTTTGTCAGCAGATCGGTGACCATGGATGCGGTGAAACCATCTTTCTGGAGAATGTGTGTTGCACCTGCTGCTGTTGCTCCGGTTGCAAGGTTAAGCACTGAGGCTGGACTCTTGAATCCCTTGGCAAGTCCTGCTTTCAGAGTGTTTTCGAGTACCTGTGTTTCGGCCTCGATGATCGCCATTGTCACATCGTCCTTACACATGTTGAACATGGATTGGGATATGTGGTGTGCTACGTCACCAACACAATATGCCGGTACTGTAACTATATTTCCATAATGGACACCTTCATCCATTGCGGCTTTGATGGTACCTTTCATCCTGTCCTTGTACTTGTTCATATATTCTCTTGTGTTAAAGGAGGTATGACCTGCATCTTCCATGAGTTTTACCTGTGTATCTACAGGTTTGTCATAGACCATCTGCAGCATGGCAATCTCATCTTCTACGGCTTGTGCCACTGTATTTCCTGCTTCGAGGGATGTCTGGAATGCAGCACCTATTCCGTAGGATGTGTCCATACCCCATGATTTGGAAGATAGGATTGCCTGCTTGTGATCATCGCTGATCTTCAGATCTGTTAGTATCCTGTTCACTACATTGCTTGTGGAGCCGGGGGAGAATGCAAAGTCAACTACACAGGTAGGACCGTAGAATCCACCGTATCTTCTGACAGATTCTTTTCCAATAAGATGCTCATTCTCTGCAATGGCATTCACGAAGACATCTACGGATTCTCTGAATGAAGGATCCTCTTCGTACAATATTTCCATTATAGGAGGTGTTTGGTAATGTTCTACGAAAGGATCGTCTTCAGATCTTACAGTGGTTGCCAGATCGCTTAAAATGTCATAGTGTGCATTGACTGAATTGACATGCAGGTCGATAACAGTCTGGGACTGTCCTTCGATAGCAGTCATTTGGTTCACTGCATCCACGTATGGCTTAGCATCACTGATCTTGAATTCGGTTCCGCGTTTTGCCTTAATTGTTTCTACATCTGCCCATTGAGCTGCGAGAGCTTCTTTTATCATTTTATCGTAGACGTTCGTCATGTTAATCGATTAAAGATGAGCTTGAGTTCGCATATAATTTGTTTAAGACCTGTTTGTTGTTCTATCTAAGACATGAGTAAACGAAACATACGAACATGGTATAGTTATATAATAGGACATGTCCTATGAATTCTATAAATTGAATTAATGCATAATAAAGACTAATCTTTTAACGGCCTGCGGTGCAAAATCAATCTTATCACAATGAATGTTTTCTAAAAAATGGGGATTAAAATGCTTGAAGCGAAAATTTCTGTAGAACAGCATCACTGTTCTCTTGCCACTATTACTAAAGAAAAAGGTCTTGAGCTGGAGATACTGTCACATATTCCCGTATCTGAGGATCGGATTCTATTCCTTGTGCAGGAAAAAAAGCGGGAAAGTGCAACGCCCAGACATTTGATGGAGATTGAGGGGCATGAATCCACGGTGTCCTTTGAGGTTCTCCAGATTTCTCCTGAAAAGACCCTTTTCATGGCCGCAATTGATGATGCGAGTGCAATTCACGCTTTTGAAGAATCTCACTGTTTCATAAAACATCCTATTCTCATAAAGAACGGCAATAAATATTACACAATTCTTGCAACTGACCTGAAACATTTGAACCAGGCTTATAGCAAACTAAAAAAGCTGGGCAAATGGTCAATAGATGAGGTATATAATCTCGATAAGGACACTTCTAGTGACAACCTTACTGAGATGCAGAGGAAGATATTGTTTACTGCAAAAGGAATGGGCTATTTTGATGATGGCCATAGGGTCTCAATTGAAGATGTAGGTAAAGCTCTAGGAATCTCTAAATCCACTGCTCACCATCATCTAAAGTGGGCTAAGAGGAAGCTTGTATCCAAATATATTTCCGAGTATCAGGAAAACCATACGAAAGATGGCCTATGATCCGAAGGGATTTCTTAATTTTTTCTATTTTTGGCTTTGTAGAAATTTTCAATAATACAAAATATACAATCTTAACATACTGTCAAGATTGTGTATTAATACCTTGAATTTCACTTTTTTACCAGTGTACATCAAGCAAGTGTTCCACGTGTACCAACTGCTCCATCATTAATGGTTCCAAATGGAAGAAGATGGGGTTCTCTAAGGGTACGTTGCATTATATGAAGCGGAGGCAAGAAGTGGCAGTCGTTTGCTCTCATGCTCATGTAAGGGAGAGGTTAGAAGAGTTGGGGAGGGGCTGAATGAATCAAAACTCTTACTCATCAGATATAATTTCATCAGAAAAATTCTCATTTGTTTCTGTAAGGCATTCTGTTTCTTGAGAAGTTGTACAAAGACTGTGAATAAATTTTAATGTATAGATTAAATCAAAAAAACATAGACCTAAAAATCCATGGATTATAATCAATTTTATTGTTATGTTGTAAGTATTGCCAAATGGAATCGATGCAAAAGGAATTAACATAAGCGAGAAAAAGATTATGAAAAATCCAACCAACATTGAAAATGAAAAAACTGTTTCAAGATAATTTTTTTGATGTGAATACTTGATATTATCTTTATTGAAAGTATAAACAACCACCAGAACACTAACTATTGCTACAAAACTCTGCGCTACTGAACTAAAAAACCAATACCAAACATCATTGGTTATTAAAGAACCATTAAGCAATCCGCTATAGGATATAACGTACCCTGAAAGCGCAAATATCACTACATAAAAAACCAATCTGGCATAAATTCCATAAGAAATTTGATTGTTAATTTTCATGATAGCTCCTTAATTACTAATTAGAAAATTGATTTGTTGATTGAATTTAAAAATATAAGCATCCTGCGATTTTGCTCGCAGGAAGTCTTTTTTAAGCAAATGGGTGCTCTGCAGAGTCCTTCTTTGCAAGTGCCTCATCAACTGTTGGTGTTCCGTCGATAGCGCGCTTTATTGCAAGCTTTGTTGCTTCGTAGTTGAACTCGTAGATCTTTTCCTTGTCTGTTGCATCCCATTCGAGGAATACTGAAACAATGACAAGAAGGTTCTCTGCTTCTTCTTTTGGAATAACGCCGTCAGCTACACTGTCCATTACAGCTTTTGCAATAGCTGCCTGTGCAGGGCCGAACATCAGGGAAGCCTGGGTTACGTTCTTGATGGTAACCTTGTTCACCAGAAGTGTTGCTGGTTTTGGCATAACGTTTGGTTCAAGGACTGCAAGCAGTGGGGAATGACCCTGCTGTGGGTTTGCAAGTGCATTCATGAATGCATTCTCAACTGCACTTCCCTTTGTACCGATAACAAGATCGATGTGTGCAACTTCAGGTCCTTCTCCTACCAATGCTTCGCCAATCATACTTTGTGTTATTTTTGCCATATTTATTTCTCCATTTGAACTTTGTAGAAATGCCCATGTTGAATATTCAAATTTAGATGATTTGAAACATTCTTGTTTTTTGTAGTAAATTTTGAAGGCTTTCTACAATGCCATGTTACAATCCCTAATTACCAAAAGTAATATAAATACTTAAGCTAACCAATTAGTAATCAGGTGAGATATCATGGGTCAACTGAAACGCAGCCCTATAGACAAAGCGATCAAAATAATAAGCAAAAAATGGACCCTTAATATTATCAGGGATATGTTCTGTGGAAGCACACACTTCAATGATTTCTTGAAGAACAATCCAAAACTCAGCAGCAAGGTCCTATCTGAGAAATTGCGCCAGTTAGAACAAGATGAGCTGATAGAAAAAGTAATTGTTTCCAAGACGCCTTTAACTATAGAATATCACCTAACAAGTAAAGGTAGGAATTTAAATAAACTGCTTTATGAGATCTCAGGATTCGCTTATAAAGAATGTATTGATGAATCTACTTCTGAATGTACAGAACATAGCTATGAGCTGACCAAAGAAATATTGGGCATAAAGGATTGAAAAAGTTCTGTAGAAAATCTATTTAAATCAACATATATGGGTTGAATTAAGATTATATCCAATAGCATGTAATACATCCTCTGTTTTATATTTCCTTTTTCCAACTAACTTGAATCTAAAATTTAGGCAGCTTATTCTTTGACATAATTTGAACTTAAACCTCATCAGCTTAGAAAAATTCAATTTATTCTAATGAGTTTGTTCAGAACACTTACAAAAGCGTAATGTTTTTTCTTGTTAACTATATCCCCCACGTGATGTTCAAGGAAGTAAATTCGAACTACAAATCCAAAACTTCCTAAAATTCTGAGTATCCATTGTTCTAGATACCTATTACCCCGAATGATCTTGAGGGGAATAATATTCGAACTCATAAAAAAGTCAAAATTTCAAAGCGTACACTTTTTTCGCGTTATATATATCCCGATCCGGATATGGTAACAGTCAAATCCGAACTGGCATAAACTATATCTTCATGTGTAATTACACCAGTGATATCATCTATAACAATAACAGGAGGTGTATGGTCAACATTCAGAATCATTCCCTCTGAGATTGAATCACCGAATGAGTCAGTACCTAGCAAGCTAAGTTTATACGCTCCACTCTGGAGTGGTTCGCCCTGTGAGTCAGTTGCATCCCATTCAAATGAATAAATACCGGAGTCCAGCTCATCAGTTATATCCTTTGTCAGAATAACAGCATCATTGCTATCTGTTATTGAAAATTCCAGTGATGTAAGATTGGTGTCATTAACATCGAACACTATATTTACCGGGTTGTTAGCACTTATGGCCTTCTCGGAACTTACCTGTATGTATTCAGTGTCACCTTTAACTATTAAAGTCGCGCTCACTGGCAGAGAACTTGACATATGATCCTTTACTTTTAAGGTTATTGTATGAGTTCCAACAGACATGTTTGAACTGGAAAAACTTGACTGATTGCTAGTGCTGAGCATACCATCTATACTTGACTCCCACTTATACTCATGAATTATCGAGCCGTTGACTACCCCATCATCATCGGTGCCTGACCCAATGAACGTAACTTCCTCACCCTTAAGTGCATGGTTCGGTGTTATAGAATCAATGCTAGCTTCTGGAGGATTATTTTCGAGAATGAGCACTGAGCCATAAACCGGATCTGACCACTGATCTTCACTATCCTTAGCCCTGAAGCTTATAGTGTGATTCCCCACTTCCAGATTTCCTGTATATAATGTTCTTCCAGGACATATTACACGCTCTTCCAAATAGGAGTACCATTCATGATTACCACGTGTGATTGCAGTATAATTGTAAACGTATATACCAACTAAGCTAACAGTATCGCCCTCAATGGCAGGATTCGGACGGATATAATCAATATCAACTACAGGAATAGTATTTGTTGAGATATAACCGACCTCTGTCACAGAATTTGATTCATTAGCATTACTTACCGTCAGACTCACATCAAAAGCACCGGCCTCGGTATAAACATGCGATGCATTCTGCGAATCTGAGGTCTCACCGTCACCAAAGTCCCACTCCCATGAAGTAGGATCTCCGCTTGAAGTATCAGTGAACTGGACTTCCAAAGGCACTTTGCCTTCTGTTACATCTGCAGAGAATGAAGCAACTGGAGTTTCGGTCGTGTCATCTGCAGCATTTACGATACCTATGCATAAAAACGATAAAATTAACATTGTAGTAACTAGTTTAATTTTTATTATATTACCACCACTCAATTAATATAAGGACGTTAGCTAGATAAAAATGTTTCTAAATAATCCTACAAAAATGAAAAATATATTCTTGTAAAGAAAAGGATTTTCAATACAATTAGTTTTACTGAACTAATATGATCATTAAGAATATAAATTGTAAGTGACTTAAAACAAAGGAAAGTAAATAGAGTACAGGAATTACCAAATAGTAATTCTTGCTACCCGTGAATTAGAAATAAAATTATTCAACGGCCAGAGATATACTCCGCCATTGACTTAAAAATCTTCAATCCATCGGAAGATCCCAGCACATCCTCGGATGCCCTCTCGGGATGTGGCATCATACCAAGCACATTCTTCTGAGTGCTGACGATTCCGGCAATGTTCTCCTGTGAACCATTGGGATTTACTTCATCAGTCACTTTACCGTTCTTATCCACATACCTGAAGGCCACCTGGCTGTTATCTTCCATTCTTGCAAGAGTTGGCTCATCCGCATAGAAATTTCCTTCCATGTGAGCTATTGGGATACTCAGGATATCACCTTTTCTGAAGGCTGAAGTAAATGGCGTATCAGTAGTCTCGACTCTGAGGAATGTGGATTCGCACCTGAACTTCGGATAGTTATTTGTGGTCAGTGCACCATCGAGCAGACCGGATTCCGTGAGTACCTGGAAACCATTGCATATGCCGATCACGGGTTTGCCGGCTTCGGCCTGTTTTTTCACCGAGTTCATAATAGGGGTACGTGCGGCTATTGCACCGGCCCTGAGATAGTCACCATAGGAGAAACCACCGGGTATTACGATTCCGTCAAACCGGTCCAGATTCTCTTCCTTATACCATACAAGCTCGGCATCAACACCCACGACATCCTTGAGAACATGAAGGACATCAAGGTCGCAGTTGCTGCCACCAAACTGGACAATGGCAATGCTCATTCTGTTTCCCTCAGGGATATCGCATAGTTATGGATGATCGGGTTTGCTATCAGTTTCTGGCACATCTCTTCTACGTTTTCCCTTGCATCGTGTATACTTTCCGCTTCAAGGGTGATAGTGTATTTCTTTGCTGTCCTGACACTATCGGTCTCATAACCGAGGTGTTCAAGAGCTCTTTTTATCGTTGTGCCTTCCGGGTCAAGCATACCTGCCTTAAGTTCAATGGTTACATCAGCTTGATACTGCATCTTTGCATCCTCAGCTCTCTTTGAATAAGAATTATTAGTAGATATCAGGCTTAAATAGACGCTCTATATTATAATCTTTGCCTATGCCCGGGGTTATGCAAGTGATTTCCTGGCATGTATCAGGCGTTGTACAACAGTCACATGGGTGATGATGACTATAATAAAAAGTGCTATTCCAAGCATCCCTGTCACCGCACCGCCCATCAGCACAAGCATCCTTTCAGGCCTCTCGGCAATCCCGACATCCATTTCACTGGCACCCATGGCTTCAGCTCTTGAACGGGTATAGCTGACAAGATACGAACCTATTATCGCCATAACGGTCCAGAACCAGAGAGGCATTGACAATATATTAACCTGAGGAATGCTGCCTGTTATAAGACCATAGATGATGCCTGCAAACACCACTGCATCGGCATACCTGTCACATACCGAATCAAAGACTGCGCCAAAGGCTGAAGTACATCCGTTCGCCCTGGCCACTGCACCATCAAAGACATCAAAGAGCCCACTTATCAGTATTAGCAGAGCGCCGATTATAAGAAAACCCCTTGCAAACTGGACTGCGGCATAAACGCTTACAAGAAGACCTATCAAAGTCAATGAGTTAGGAGACAGGGGTATTTTTTTTGCCATCGGCAGGATCGATGCCCTGATATTAGATTTTAGTTCGCCAAACATTTATTTCCATCCGCAGGTATTCTCAGGATTTTATTATATTTTATAGTGTTTTTAGTATTTTAGTTATCTGCTAATCGGGTTTTCATGTCTGAGAGACTATATGATGATGATGGTGATTATATTCTAAAGTATAGACAATTTTATATATGAATTTGAGAAAGCTGAAATTGTACTAAGTTAAACCAAAAAGATCCTGTGATCAGATAGTTGCAAGGAGTACTGTCATTTAATCAGATTTAAACAGAGGCAAGGAAATGAAGCCCGAACGTAAGGTCATTGTATCAGAAAACGGCAAGCTGGTTCTGAAGAAGGTATTACTCTCAGGTAAGGATGAAAATGGGAAGCATTTCTACCTGTTTGATCAGGACAAGAAGAAGGAAAAAAAAGAGAGCTACTACGAGCGTGTAGAAAAAAATTTCCTGCTGATCGGCCTGCTCAAAAGGATCGACATGTCCAGGCTGACTGAAGAAGAAGTGAACCGCCTGATGCACAAAAAGCATGAGAAGGAAGAGAAGTTCTTAAAAGCGGGCCAGAGACGGGGTTTTAATCTCGGGGTTGAAATGAACCCGGAAGAGATTCTCAGGTTCTATATATCGCTAACACCCGAAGAAAGGGTAGCCCTCAGCTGCAAGCCGTAGTCCTGCAATACACAAACCTGAGCTTAATAGATTCAAAAATCAGATTCCCGGCAAACTCAAAAAGCCGGTAATCCATTCTTTTCCAATCGCTTTTTTTTGCAGTTCCCGTTATTCTATTCAAAACTTTTATCTGGCAGTATACTTTTAGTAATCCGGAAATCTAATCGAAACAACAACATCTTAAAACCGGGAAAATGTGCGGAATTACAGGTTTTTTTAACAATGAGAATGCATTCGAACTGACCCAGCAGTCCCTCAAGATCATGAAGGACCGTGGACTTGACTGTATGGGAATATGCGGACATGACTGGTTCGGTTTCTCAAAGGATGCGGATGAGCTGGATCTGCCTGAAAGTGAAGACATAGATAATATACTTGGGCATTGCCTGCATTCAATGGTTGATTTTGTCAGACAGCCCATTACCCTTAAAGGAAAGATCAGCACCAACTGCGAGATATACAACTGGAAAGAGCTCGCAGAAAAGTACGGCATCACAGCAAGAAATGATTCCGAGCTGCTTATAGAACTGATAGAGTTGAAATTGCAGAACTTAAACGATACCTCTGATGAAACTATACTTCAGGCAATGGACGATCTGCTTGCCGAGATCATAGGAGTGTATGCATTTGCTTACTGGAAAGATAATAAGGTCTACGTAGCAAGGGACATAATCGGTATCAAGCCATTCTGGTATACAATATCTGATGGCTTTGCATTTGCATCGGAAAAGAAAGCTCTAGCAAGAACAGGGTTTTCAGACATTAAGGAACTAAACCCTAGAGAGATCCTGGTCTATGACCTCAGTGACAGATCCTTGCAGCGTTTTAACAGGAAGTTCTTTTCTATAGTCCCGGAGGACAGCAGACCCTTTGAGACCATAAAGGAAGATTTTCTGAAATTGCTGGAAAATGCGGTATCCGTACGTATTCCTGATGAAAAGTTCGGTATCCTCTTTTCCGGCGGGCTTGACTCAACGGTTATCGCATACCTGTGCAAAATGCTCGGTAAAGAGCCGGGAATTGATTTTACCTGCTATACTGCTGGCCTTGAGGATGTTAATCTGCCGCCGGATATAGAGCATTCCCTAAGACTTGCTGAAGATCTTGGTCTTGATCTTAATGTCAGGAAGATAAGCCTTGAGGGTGTTGAGGAATATCTGAAAGCGGTTGTTCCACTGGTTGAAGATACGAACGTTCCCAAGGTGGGAGTTGCCATGACCATGTATGCTGCATGTGTTGCTGCCAGGGAAGACGGTATCAGGGTCATGTTCTCAGGATCGGGAGCTGATGAGCTGCTAGCAGGATATGACCGCCATAAGCGCTCCACTGATATCAGCAGGGATTGCTATGCTGATATACTGAAGATATACGAGAAGAACACCTACAGGGACGATGTCGTCGCCATGAACAATAACATAGAGCTGCGTGTGCCCTATCTTGACAGACGCTTTGTTGACTATTGTCTCAAAATACCCCCTCAGTACAAGATCAATACCGAGCTGGACCAGAACAAACTGATCCTGAGGGAGGTCGCCAGGGACATCGGGCTCCCGGATGAAGTTTCCATGCGTAGAAAGCAGGCTGCTCAGTATGGAAGCAGGTTTGACAAGGCCATCGGCAAACTCACCAAAAAAACAGGCTACAGGACAAAGACCGAATACCTGAAACAGTTCTACGGGCAGCCCATTATGAAACTCGGAGTTCTTTTCAGTTCTGGCAAGGACAGCAATTATGCCATGCATATCATGCAGCAGCAGAACTATGCAGTTGAATGCCTAATCACAATCAAGAGCCAGAACCCGGACTCTTACATGTTCCATACCCCGAATATCGAGCTTGCACAGCTTCAGGCAGAAGCCATGGGTATTCCTCTGATAGAGGAGATCACTCCCGGCGAAAAAGAGATCGAACTCGAGGACATGAAGAATGCCATCCAGAGAGCAAAAGATGAGTTCGGTATCGAAGGTGTCGTCACCGGAGCGCTGTATTCCAATTACCAGCGGGAAAGGATAGAAAGGGTTTGTGACGAACTTGGTCTCAAAGCTTTTTCACCACTCTGGCACATCGACCAGGAAAAAGAGATGAAACAATTATTGTCGATCGGTTTTGAGTTCATTTTCAGCAGCATTGCAGCTTACGGCCTTGATAAGAGCTGGGTCGGACGCACAATAGATGAAAAGGATATTGAAAGGCTTGTCAGGCTCAACGAAAAGATCGGTCTCAATGTTGCAGGTGAAGGTGGTGAGTTTGAGAGCTTCGTGCTTGACGGACCGATGTATAATAAAAAGATAGAAATCCGGGAACTGGATGTTGTCGAGCTTGACGAGTACACGGCAAAAGTAATGATAAAGGATGCTGTGCTGGTCGATAAGGACTGAGTACACCGGCTATTCCAAGAATATAAATATTGTCTCCTCATTAGTGTTACTAGAGTTACAGGAGTGGTATATTGGAACTTACAATGGTAATACCCAGTTACTGGGGCCGGGAAAGGGCTACCGGATGGCAGGAAGGAGATGCAATTTATGACCATCCTATTCCCTTGGATGAAGAAGGCACGCTTGGCAGAGCAATCAAGAGCATGGGCGCCCTTGAAGACAAGGATTTCAGACTTGTGATACTTGCGGTACCGACTTCCCGGGATATTGAAATGGAGGTTGAGGAGAAGGTTTCCGGAATAGTTTCCGAAACCGCACCTGGTGCCGGAGTTGAAACTACTGTGTTCGGACCTTCTGATCTGAAAGGTATTCATAAAATACTGGATATGGAAGGAAAGGGTGAGTACAAAGACCTCCTGCAGCTCAGGGGATACTCAAATATCCGAAACCTTTGCCTTTTCATACCGCATATCTTCGGATCCGATGCTGCGGTTCTCATTGACGATGATGAGGTCTTTGAAGACTCTCAGTTTATCGGTAAAATAAGGGAAAATATCGGAAAGGATATTGATGGTGAAACCATATACGGTCTGGCCGGTTACTACCTTCAACCGGACGGGGATTTCTATGTAAAGGAGCCTGAAGATACATGGGCCAGTCACTGGGGCAAGCAGATCCGGATGAACAAAGCCTTCAGATCAGTGATTGCTTCACCACCCCGTATCAAGAAGACCCCTTTTGTATTCGGCGGGAATATGACAATCCACAGAGAGCTTTTCACAAAGATTCCCTTTGATCCCAATGTCAGAAGAGGAGAAGATATCGATTACATAATGAATTCCAAAATGTTTGGTTACAGTTTTTTCCTTGATAATGAATTACATATCAAGCACCTTCCACCTGCAAAAAGCCATCCTCAATGGATGCGCCTGAGAGAGGACATATACCGTTTTGTCTTTGAAAGGGAAAAATTACGCAGTCAGAAAAAAAAGGAAGCAATGGAGCTTATATCTGCTGATGATTTCGGAGACTATCCCGGAGCTTTCCTTATGGACGACCTTGATGAAAAGATCGTAGACACCTGTACACTGCTCTCGGCAGATTACCGCAGAGATGGAGATCTTGACGGTGCTTCCGAGACAGTAAAAAATATAAGTATCTCCAAAAAAGATGCAGTACCTGCTTTTGATCCTTTTGATAATCTCATCCGCCTTCAGGAAAGATGGGAGCAGTTAATGGCCTTTACCGGCGAAGAGAGGATCAGAGAGGACCTGCAAAAAATTGTGAAAAATTAAATTTAGACCGGTTTCCCGGTCTATTTTTAAGGTCTATTTTTAAGTATTTTATACCCTTATAAATTCCACATAGACAAAACCAATGGTCATCACCAGGAAGAAGAGCAGACCTGCCAGACTCAGCAGCTTAAGGGAAGATCCCGGTCTTTCTTCTTTTGGAACATTGTCACCGTTCATCACCTTATAGTTAATATATGCCAGGATCGGAGAGGTTACAAAGCTGATTATGGCTGCAAAACTTAAGAGTTGCAAAAGATTGTTGACAAAGAACACCACGATCAGGCATGCTGCTATCACCGATAGTATAATCCATATCTGGAAGATCTGCTTGAAGCGACTTGCACATTTTTCACTTACCAATGTACAGCTTGCTGCCAATGAACGGGGATAACCGTCGATGCATGTCATTGTAGTACTGAACATTGTTACGAACGCTGCTGTCAGGATAACAGGTTTTGACCAGCCGCCTATGTTGGCAGAGTAAAGATTTACAAGCTGCTGACTGAATCCTATTCCTCCGCTGGCAAACTCATGACCTGAACCGAACATGATAAATTTCCCAAGGGCCAGGAAAGCAACGGCCATAACCACAGCCATTACATAACCAAGGTAGAAGTCGATTGAAGTTTCCTTTGTTGTGGCAAAATGACCTGTTTCTTCTTCACGGCTGAACATCCACAGGCTCGACCAGGCGGAAAGGTCAACAGGTGCCGGCATCCATCCAAGAAGCATTATCAAGAACGGGAAAGCTGCCCATGTCCACGGACTCGGACCCACAAAGTCCGGTGCTGCAACAGGTCCGTGTGAAAATGCAAGTCCCAATGCAACCACAGTACTCAGAGTAAGCAGAATAACGGCGGCCTTTGCCATTTTATCCAGCATCTTGTAATGACCAACGAGAATGACCACAGCACATATAAGCAGAATTCCTACTGTGAAGGCCGGAATACTGATACCCGTAAAACCATAACCTGCAAACAGTGTACCACTTAACATAGCCACCCCTGCCGTATTAATTATCCCTGTCAGGATGTTGATACCAAGGAAAATGTACACGTATATAGCACCCTGTCGCCTGTATCCTGCTAGAAGACTCTCACCCGTGGCAGCAGTATAGCGCTGACCGTACAGGAAAAAAGGATACTTGAACAGATTGGCAAGCAGGATCAATCCAAGCAGACCCCAGCCATAATATGCTCCTGCCTGTGTGGACCATACAAGATGTGATCCTCCGATCGCGGAACATGCTACCAGGATACCCGGTCCGATTGCCTTGAAAAGATTTTTCCTGTTATCCGAACCATTGAAAATATCCGAGCCAATAGCCTTGAAACGGCGTACATTGCCTCCAGAATATTCAGTTGCCAGTGGTGTGGCTGTATCTGTGCTTGCCTGTACTTTACTCATTGGTGCTTCTCCGTATATGAATTTGATATAATTCCAGCATCAATTTCGATTAGTTTGTAAATATATATACTTTTACATTCAAAAGCAAGTGCTGTTAATCCAGCGTACGTAAAAAGACATAAACAACCAGTCCTGAGCATCCGGACAGGTCAAAGAACATATTCTGTCCTGACCGAAAGTTTAATGCTTTGAAGAAACAGTTGAAGCCACCAACAAAAGCGTATAGTCCGCAGAACCTGAGAAATAAAATATTTTTATGATACAAGATCGTTCCTTTATCAGCTATCTAATTCAATTCGGCATCATTCTTCTTGTAACACTGCTGGGAGACTTTTTTTACACACATATGAATCTCCCGATACCCGGTAATGTAGTGGGCATGCTTTTGCTTCTTTTTTTCCTTCTTACCGGAGTCCTGAAACTTTCCATGATAGAAGAAGTCAGCAACTTCATGCTGAAACATCTCTCCTTCTTTTTTATACCGGCAGCAGTGGGACTTATCACCTGCTTCTCGGTCCTTGAAGGAAAGTGGACAGCTCTGGTGGTCATATCGATTGTCTCGACATTCATTATTGCAGTTGTGACCGGAATAACAGTACAGATCCTGATGAAAAGGAGACAGACAGGTGATTGATCACACAACTTCTTTTGTGTCAGCTCTGATCGAGTCTCCTGTCTTTGGTATAGGGATATCGCTGCTGACATTTTACGCAGGCAGCATAATCTACAAAAGAACAGGCTCCCCCCTCATGAATCCGCTGGTACTCAGCATGTTGATGATAATTGCTCTACTTCTGGGTCTGCATATCAGTTTCGAGGACTACAACAGGGGCGGTCAGTTCATATCCTTCTTTCTTGGTCCTGCAACAGTGATCCTGGCAGTGCCCCTTTACAGGAAGATAAGTTTGCTCAGGGAAAACGTAGTACCCATAATTGCAGGTATCAGCATGGGGTCACTTGCAGGAATCGTGAGCATCATAGTCATGTGTAATATGTTTGGTCTGAACGAGCTGGTCAGCATTTCCATGATACCAAAATCCGTAACAACCCCCATTGGGATAGAAATCTCCAGTCAGCTTGGAGGTATGCCTTCAATAACAGTTGCAGCCATAGTCTTCACAGGAATAGCTGGTGTGCTGCTCGGACCCATGATCTGCAAATTGTTCAGGATAGATAATGAAGTGGCAGTGGGAGTAGCAATCGGGACTTCATCCCATGCGCTCGGAACCACAAAGGCCGTGGAGATCGGAGAGACCGAAGGTGCCATGAGCGGGCTTGCGATTGGTATTGCAGGACTGGTTACAGTGTTTATTGCTCCGTTACTTGTGAAATTACTGATGTAATAGACGTTTGCTGCCATTTGACTTCAGGAAAAGTAACTTTTTTCAGACACTCAGGTACCATATAATTTAGTATCAGGAAAGATGAATTTTTTAGGGGGATTAAAGGCTTATGAGTGCCTTATATGCAATAGTTGCTGCAACCCGGTATCTTGTGATTATTCCTGTTATAGGACTGATAATTGCCGCAGCATTGTTGTTCGTTGTAGGCGGACTTAAATTACTGGAAGGGGTGTATATGGCTATTGTAAACCCATCCTCTGTACCAACTGATGTTTCAGTGATCGGCATTGTTGAATTCGTACACCTGTTCCTGATCGGCACCGTTCTCTGGATCACAGCAATAGGACTCTACCAGCTTTTCATACATCAGATGCCCCTGCCGAAATGGCTCCAGATAAATGATATTGAAGAGCTGGAAACAGATCTGATAGGAATGGTCGTCGTCGTACTGGCAGTCAACTTCCTCGGAGTTGTTTTCAATCGCACGGAAAACATACTGGAATACGGAGCTGCAATAGCTCTTCCAATAGCTGCTCTGGCACTTTATATTAATGTGAGGGGAAAGAGAAGTGCAATCCATGAAAAAATAGTCACAAGCGAGTCTGCAGAAATTACAGGAGACACGGAGGAAAGTTAAGATAATTGAGGAATTCTACTACGTAAATATTCCTTGAAATCCGGGTTTACAACGTCGAATGACTAAAAGGAAGATAGTATGACAAGACAGCGAAAAACTCCGATTATTGGCTTTTTTTCTAAGCTTTTCCTTATTGATCTTATTTTGGATAAGGATGCCCGTCCTATCTTTATTTATGCATTATTTAATGTCTTGATAGGAGCTTTTCTTTATAACCGGCTTGAAGGATGGAGTTTTTTTGATTCGGTATATTTTGTTGTCATAACGCTTACAACCATAGGCTATGGTGATTTTACCCCGACAACACCAGTAACCAGGTTTCTGACAATATTTTTTGCAATGAACGGAATAGCAATTTTATTCACACTCTATGACCATATCCGACGGCTACGTGGACCGGGCAGGGAGAAAATACGGCTAAAGTAAAAAGTTAATGGGAAGATGATTGGATTAATCATGATTCAAATACAAAGAAGATACAAGGAAGAAGTTGAGGAGATCAACGAGGATGATATTGACCTGGTAAAGATCAATCTTAATATCACAAGGAAGGTCTGCTGTGGAGGAAGGGAGAAGAAAAGCTATGATCTGGGCTGGGTGGAGAGTCCGAAGGATATGAAACTGACAACAGTCAAAGAATATACAATCCATGAAAGGGTACTTGAAGTGTGGATCGAACCCTGAATTGATTTCTGAAATATGAAAAGAAAAAAATATCGTTTTTCAGATTTATCTGCTTTAGATTCTATTCCACTTCTATTTCCAGGCCACCGATAAATCCTGTGACAACATTGTATATTAATGCTGTAAGGATACCACCTACAAAACCCATAATTCCGTAGAATATAGGAACAGTTATAATTGCTCCAACCCCAAATAGCATGCCTGCGAACGCTCCTTCATTTCCCATAGCAGAACCCATCCCAAGTGACATTAGACTGAATATGGCTCCTGCTATAAGGCCCATTATTGCGTAGATTACTCCAAAGATCTTTCCAAGTGATAGTACTCCTATTTTTGTAAGATATCGTGTTGCCATAAACAAAACCTCTTTACGAATAATTTATATTATATTTAAATATTATAAAAAGTTATCTTAAATAATTTATAGTCGATTACTTTCTTGTTTGACATATCACTGATAAACTAATAAAATCTCAAATTATCAAATATTTGAGTTTTTTACCGAGAAAAAAAAAACGCTATGCTCCAATGGTTATATCACAAACCTGATAGTTGTTGAATTGTAGCGCATATATAAGTATTTCGAGGTTTGGCCTATATTCTGAAAAACGGATGTTCACATAATAATATAAAGTTGATACTTAAGCAAAAAAGTATCAAGTGTACTATTTTGCATGGTAAATCTTATAAGCTCTTGGAAAAAGCACATATTAAGATTGAGTCAAATATAATGCTATGAAAGGTTAGTGGAATAAATAAGTTAACGCCGTTAACACTGGTTTAAGAAATAATTGAATGTAAAAACAAGTGCGCACAAAATCATGAAAAATATAAATTTATACATTATTTCTACTCAGGATCAGTTTTAACTCCGGTGAGTAAAGAATTTTATACAATCAAAAACAACTATAAAAGGTAAATTATGATGAAGGCTGAATTAATAAGCACGGTTTTTCTTTCTGAGAAAAGGAAAAACACTTTACTTATGCTGATGGAAGGACCAGCCACTATCGATGAGATAAAAGAGTCGCTGACCGGAACCACCAGTGCGATAATGGCTCAGGTAAAAATCCTTCTTGAGCAGGGGCTCATCGAACAGGAAGAGGACGAATACCGGCTAACCAGTGTTGGCAGGATCATAATGAAGAAAATCAGGCCTTTGATCAAAACGCTGAATGTATTCGAAGAAAATAAAGATTACTGGGACACCAGAGACCTTAGTTCAATCCCCGAGTTTTTACTTGACAGAATAGGAGACCTTGGAGAATTAATGATTTACGAACCCGATCTTAATCATCTCTTCGAGCCTCCGAAAGAACTACTTACAAGTCTCAAAAATACAAGAAATGCATCCACTTTTTATTCATATTTCTGTCCTTCATGCCCGAATAATTATTCAGAACTGGCAAAAAAGGAAGTTCATTATGACCTTGTCCTGACAAGACCTGTCTATGAACGACTCAGGGATGAATATAAAGAACAACATGATGCGATGATGGAATCCAGAAATTCCAATATATACATATGTAATGATGAAACAATTAAACTCGGTGCACTTTCCATCACAGATGATCTGATGTTGATCGCCTTTTTCAATAAGGAAGGTGTGTTTGACCACAAAAAAGTTATAAGCTTTGAGAAGAGTGCCCGTGAATGGGGTAAGGATCTCTTTTTATATTACAAAGAAAATTCAGAGAAGGTTAAATAGGATTTAAACTTCAGTAATTCTGAATCTTTTTTTGTTTTAATATTCAATTTCTGTTTTAAGGCATTTATTACATTCGGCTTTCATTCATTTTTCCGTACAGCTAGCTGATACAATTCATGCTTTTGATATAATCAATGCTTTCTTCTATCCCTTTACCTGAGTTTTCCTGTGTGCTGTAAATCCTGAACACAACATTTTCTATAACCACCAGTTGAACCAGGAATATAGTATTGATAATAATTTAGTTGTTGATTAATTACCTTAAGTTATTATATATAACTCTAACCTGATATTTCTTTTTGGTCACAAATACAGATTCCTGAATCTGTTTTCTGGCCGATGAGATATTATTTGTGAAATCGACGGCAGGTCAGGAATTCATTTCCTGTTCCTGTCAACTAAACAAAAAAATGGGTGATTCAATCATGCCAGCAGAAGATTATATACCAATAGATCAAGATTGGCTCGGAGAAGCAGGAAGCTTATGGACTACACCTTGGGTCGATAAACCATCTGATAGGGTTATTGTCGATCCGATCATTCTGTCTCATGCAGCGACCGTGTTCAGGAAGAATGCAGGATATTTTTACCAGAATCCTGAAGAAGCGGTAAGAATGGTGTGTGCTGCCTGTGAGCTTTATGATGTAACGCCGGTAGGACACTATCTTTACGCGGACTACTGGGGAGCAGACTACGGAGCTGAACTTAAGGTCCAGACAAACTCTCCACCGGGTATTACAAAGCGTCCTATAAAGACCCCGGAAGATGTCGATAATTTCGAAGTCCTGGACACCGATGAGCTTGTAAAGGGACCAACCCTCACAACACACTACAAGGCACTGGACACTGTTCTGGAAGAATATCCGCAGATGTTCGCACCTATCACTCAGCTTGGTGGTACAATGGAAGTGGCAACCAACTGGGCTGCCATCGAGGATGTCTTCATGTGGATGATCACAGAACCTGAACTTGTCGACAAGCTCTGTACAAAAGCAGGGGATCACATGGTAAACGCCTGCAGAGCAACTGCAGAAAGATACGGTGCAAACGTCATGATCACCGGTTCTGTAATTGCCAGTGGTGACCTCATGGACGTTGAGCAGATCAAGAGATTCAGCCACAAGCCGGTCTCCCGTGCAGTTAAGAAGGTCCTGAATGCAGGTGCCGGTCCTGGTGTATACTACCACCTTTGTGGAAACCACACTGATGACTATCAGATGTGGAGAGATGCTCCGATGAGTCCGTTCACTATCGTTCAGATCGGATATGACGGACAGGATATCTTCCCGACCTCAAAGCTTGTGGAAGCCTTCGGAGACAGGTGTACCTGTTTCGGAACAGTTGACACAAAGCTTGTAGACCGTGGCACACCAGCACAGGTATATGAGCAGGCAAAGGAACAGGTTCTTGCCGGAAAGGACAGTCCGAGAGGATTCATTTTAGGAACAGCATGTGAATGTCCGACCAACGCCCCACCTGTAAACGTCCATGCACTTGTCAGGGCTGCAAAGGATCACGGAAAATATGAAAAGTTCTGAGGAAAACCGGCAATTAGAAAATAAGAATACAGAGGGTAAATCATGGTAAAAATAAGTGAAGAAATGGACAATTTACTCAAGGACAACGGTATCAAACAGGAAGAGATCCAGGAAGTGATCGACAATGCGGAATCCAGCGGAACAAAGCTGAAGGCCAGAGATGATGATCTTGCAATTGCAAAGGGTGTCTCTGACAACCTCACAATGTATGCTGTCTATTCACCTTCAGAACTTGTTGATGCATACGCCCACAAGATGAATATTCTCGGCGTCACCGGCGGAGAAATTGATGATGTGGCAAATGACGATGAGAGCGAATGGGAATGTGCAAAATGCGGAGAGATCGCACTGGAAAGGAATGTAGACATGACATATATGGGTGTGACAAGACCAGGACCTGGCCTTGTATGTCCAAAATGTGATGAATACTATGTTTCAGCAGGTGTTGCAAAGACCCTGAAGACCGCTGAATCGATCCTGGAAGAAAAGAGAGCCTGAATAATTTCTCAGAATCCCTGGGATAAAAAAACAAATGAGAGGGATATAATGGAACAAATAGGAACAGTCAGAAGTCTGTGTCCTGAATGCCTGAAAAGTATTGAAGGCATCAAGTATGTCGAAAACGGCGGAGTATATATAAAGAAGGAGTGTCCGGAACACGGGAACTTTACAAGCCTTGTTTCCAAGGATGTAAACCATTATCTCCAGATGAGGGACTGTTTCGATGTGGACAGAGCAAAAGCCAGAGAGCCTCTTACAGATACGGAAAAAGGCTGTCCATTTGATTGTGGCCTGTGTCCCTCTCATAAGCAGGATACATGTCTGGCAGTGGTTGAGGTCACTGACAGATGTAATATGAAATGTACTTATTGTTTTGCCAATTCATCAATGGATGCAAGTCTTGATCCTGATATGGAAACCATAAGAGGGATGTTCGAAACCGTGAAGAAATGTCAGAACAGTCCTACCTGTATCCAGATATCTGGAGGGGAGCCAACCTTACGAGATGATCTTCCCGAAATAATCAGAATGGGAAAGGAAATCGGTATCGAGCATATCGAGTTGAACACCAATGGAATCAGGATCGCAAAAGATGAGGATTATTTTAACAAAATAGCATCTGCAGGTGTGGATGCAATCTATCTTGGCTTTGACGGCGTATCCGATGATATCTATCAGCAGAGGACAGGAAGGAACTTGATAGATGTCAAGACCAAGGTGATCAACAGGTGTGCAAAGGCAGGTATCGGGGTAGTTCTCGTACCACTGGTTGCAAAGAATTACAACCTTCATGAAGTCGGCAGTATAATAGATTTCGCAGCCAGCAGGGTTCCGGCGGTCAGAGGCGTGCACTTCCAGCCCGTATTCTATTCCGGAAGATCCCCGAAAGAGATGGAAAACAGGGTAACTATACTGGAATTGCTTGAAGCCATAGAGGAGCAGACAGACGGAGGCCTTAAGGTCACAAATTTCACACCATCCCTTATGCCACATGCACATTGTGGTGCCACATGCCTTACACTTGTAGATGAACATGGATTCCTGCCATTGACAAACATTTCACTGGGTGCAGTCAAGTCCGCATCTGATGTTGCGAGCAAGACCAAGAAATCAATCATGGGCAGATGGAAGGGACTTGAAAAGGAGAAGGAAGAAGAACCAAAATCAGCCTGTGGTGATCTGCTTGTCAAGAGTTCATGCTGCGAAAAACCACTCAATGACATCACCGTAAAGGGTTCTTGTTGCGAAAAGCCGTTAACGGATGTACTTGGTGAATCAAAACCCAGTCTGGGAGGATGGGCTGATTTTATCGAGATGAGCAAGAACAATTATCTCACGATATCCACGATGGCATTCCAGGATGTATGGTCATACGAGCAGGACCGTGTTGAGAACTGCTGCATACACGTTGTAACACAGGACGGCAGGTTCATTCCGTTCTGCAACTACAATATGACCAGCTGTAATGGTGATTTCCTTTACAGGAATGCCGCTTAAAGCTGTTATTTATTTTTTTATTTTTGTTTCCCAAATACGTAAATTTAAAGAACATCAGGAGGCAGAGAATGAGTCTTAGTCTTCCCTCAAAGATCAATACATCTATCCGCATGAGCGTGGCAAAAAGAAAACTCGAATCCAGAAAAATAGATCTTCAGGACGGGAACCCTCTGGAACAGTGGGGTCTTGCCAAGATAAGGAACGATATCAAGAACAATAAAGAACTCAAAGAGGAATTTGGTCAGAGAGAAATCGATCGGGACCTTATCAAAGAATACAAGCTTTTCAAATTCAGGGAACTGCTTGCATACGTAATGGAGAACAGCCCCTATTACCAGAGCCTTTATGCGGATAAGGACATCGACCCTTCTGAGATAAAAAGTTATGAGGACCTTGAAAGGCTCCCGCTGACAGAACAGGAAGAGCTGGCTAACAAGCCATACCATTTCCTGTGTGTCTCAAGGAAGGACATAGCACGTGAGTTCACAAGCTCGGGTACCACAAACATGCTCAAAAGAATGGCATATACACAGGGAGAGCTACTCGAGATCGTGGACTCGGTGATCTCCGGACTAAAGATGGCAGGTATGGATTCAAAGGAGGACACCCTGCAGATAATGTATCCCACAATAACCGCCACCTGGGACCCGGGACTTGTCCTGAGCAAGGCATGTGACCTTGCCGGATTCAGTTCTGTTATCAATGACTCGGTGGGTGCACATGATCAGATAGAAACAATAAGGGAAGCCGGCACGACTATTATAATCGGTACTTCGTCCTTCCTTTATGAGCTCTCAAAACAGGTCAGTGAACTTATAGAACCTGGAGAACTCGGGATCAGGAAAATAATCTGTTCTTCAGAGCCCCTGACCGAGGAAATGCGGGAAGTGATCGAGAGTGCATGGGGATGCAGGACCCTCCGCCAGTGGGGAATGACAGAACTCGGGCTTGCCAATGCAATAGAATGTGATCACCAGGATGGTTTTCACCTGAACAACCCGGATTTCCTGGTTGAGGTCATAGACCCGAAGACCGGGGAAATACTGCCACCGGGTGAGAAGGGCGAACTTGTGGTCACCACACTCAGACGAAAATGCATGCCTCTTATCCGCTACAGAACAAGGGATATAACATCACTCATCGATGAGCCATGTGATTGTGGTGCGTGCGTGGACCAGAGAATCTGTGACATCGAACGATGGACCGATAACTGAGGCTGAAATATGTCCGGAGCATTCCCGAAATATGTGGCTGAGTTTATTGGAACATTCGCACTCGTATTCATAGCTGCGGGTTCGAATGCTGTTAATCACCTGTTACACGGCTCCCTTGGCATGATCGGTATGGCCATTGCCACCGGAGTTACTGTGATGGTGATGATCTATGCTCTCGGACATATTTCAGGTGCTCACATAAATCCCGCTGTCACAATAGCAATAGCAGCAACCAGGAGGATAGGTAAAACAGATTGTTTTGTCTACATTATATCACAGATATCGGGAGCTTGTGCTGCAAGTATAATGCTCATGCAGATCTTCCCTTCCGCATTGAGCAGTGTGAACTTCGGTGCAACAAGTCTAGGGACAAATATCGCACCTGAGATTGGAATACTCATAGAGGCAATCCTCACTTTCCTGCTGGTATTCGTCATCTACGGATCTGCAGTTGACAGCAGATCACCGCCGGGAATGGCAGGTTTTGCCATCGGTGCCTTTGTCCTTATCGCCATCCTTTTCGGGGGACCTCTTACAGGTGCATCAATGAATCCCGCAAGATCCTTTGGCCCGGCTTTTATCGCTGGCTACTGGACAGATCATCTGGTATACTGGATCGGTCCGATAACTGGCGGTATTTTTGCAGCATTGCTGTATGATAATGTGTTCATTAACGAGAATGTTCTCGAAGAGAAAAAGGATGCTGCCATTGAAGGGATTTGATCTTTTAACTGAAACAGCTGCTGGAAAAACAAAAAAGAAATAGAAAGAAAAAATTCAATTATTCTGATTTTTCGTAGTCAGCGTGTGCATAAAAACATCTTTTTGGAGTACAGACCGCATCTGAACTCTTGAGTTTCTTGAGTATCTTGCTGACCTCTTTGCTCTCAAGACCTGTTGCCTCTGCAATCTCGCCAGGTCTCATTGGTTTTGCTGCATCCTTAAGTGCATAGAGTACTTTCTGTTCATCATCTGCCATTTTTATGTCTCCTTTAATTTCATTGTTTATCAAATAAGTGTGATAGTTGGTAAATTGTTTGATGATGGTTTTGATAGATATTAAGGATAATGGCTGAAGAACAATGTCAACAGAAGGAGATAAAAAAGTAAAAAAATTATAATCAAAATTCAACCATCATTCCTGTACCTGCAATTACTATCACATTCCCTGTTGAATTGAGTATAGTCACACTCAGCTGAAAAGTCAGCCCTTTCATACCATTCAAGGTCAAACCTGTCAGAAAGATACTTCATCCCGTCTTCCAAAGCTAAGCGGGTTGCCTTCTTGCAACATCTGGCTCCGCCTGCAGCAGCAATTGAGCTCAGGGTCTTCGAGGTTGAAAGATTTGCTTCCGAGCGTTCGGAAGGTGTCAGGGGTGTGGCTTTTAGCAGGACACTTACGGCTATACCCACTCCTATTCCCGCACCGCAGGCACCGTAGAGTCCGCAGTAGCCTCCGGGGACGGTTCTTCCTCGCTTGATGGCTTCAAGTACAGCGGTTTCCTTTTTAAGTCCCCTGCGATTTTTGTAGGCTGCCACGAGTACGGCGGGTACTAGAGCATGGTGTTCAGGTCCGTGCATATGGATAGCCGGGTGTTCCATGATCCTTTCAGCTATAACAAGTGGATGGTTCTCGTCGCTGCTCAGGCAGATATTCTCAATTACAGCGATTGCTTCTTTTGAGTGACATCTGTTGCATACATAATGACCGTTTCTGCAAACGAAGTATGTTTCCTCCTCGACTCCGCAATAGTAGCATCTTCCGCTTATGGCTTCATCCAGATATTCCACCTCGACCCCACATACCAGACAATCGGTCCTGTTCTCTGTCCCAGGGACAGAAGCATCGGAGTTTGAGCTGGTTTTTATGTCGCAGATGTCGCAGCCTTTCCTATCATTACAAACAATATCCATTTTAGCACCTCTACATATCAACTTACATTCTTTCTTCTACAGAAGAGCCGGACACATTTTTTAGCCCGGTTTCCCTGACCTCTCTTAACTGTGATCGTGATATCCTCATAAGCAAACCTGCAGGCAGCCGTCTTATCAGTGAATGCAGCAGACCAAATCCCCTGCCCGGAATCACAAGATCCTTACCTGATTGCATCGCCCTGTATGTATCACGGGCAACCTCACCTGCCGTGACAGCCATCCATGAGTTGAAGGTCCTTGTTCTCTCCATACCGGCTGATGACTGGAATCCGGTCCCTTTAACTGCCGTGGGACAGACAGCCAGAACCTTCACATTAGTTCTCTTCTCCCGCAGTTCGAAATTCAAAGCCCTGCTAAACTGCAATACAAAACTCTTGCTGGCACCATAAGTGGCAAAAAAGGGATTTGGCTGGAAAGCCGATATGGAAGAGAAATTAATGACCTGTCCTTCATCACGTTCGATCATGTCTTTCAGGTAAAGGCGTGTCAGCCTGTACAGTGTCAGTATATGAAGTTGCAGCATATCGAGTTCTCTGTCCTGGTCGATATCATTGACAAAACCATATGTACCAAAACCCGCACAGTTCACAAGCACATCGACCTGAGGACCATGTTTTCGGGTGAATTCATAGACCTGGTCGGCAGCCTTAGAAATACAAAGATCCTGCTCCATCACTAAAATGCGTACATCCGGATTGATGATACTGAGTGAATTCCTTGCATTTTCAAGCTCCCTGATATCCCTGTCAACTAAAATGATATCGTAAGCGTCTCGTACAAAAAGTTCTGCCAGCTCCCGTCCTATACCGCCTGCTCCTCCGGTAATTAGAACACTTTTTCTGCATGAATCAATGTGGCAATTTGAAGGATTATTGTCGGGCATGTTTACACCCACCTGTACATCATTTGTACCAGTCTTTTGATGCGCTCGTTGTAGGGTGGATAGATCAGCCCTAAAGAACCCCATTTACGATGGATGATACTCCTTTTATTGGAAAACTCCATAAAACAGTGGAAGCCCAGTGATCTTCCCATGCCGCTGTTGTTGTTACCTCCGAATGGTAGTTCGGGGTTGCTGTAGCCAAGCATGTAATCATTGATCACAGTACCCCCTGAAGGGTTCCAGTCCATGAAATAACGCATATTATCTTTGTTACCGCTGGCTATGTAGAGCATCAGCGGATTCGGATTACGACTGATTATCTGATTTACTTCGGACCTGTTCCTATAGGTGATAACAGGAAGTAAAGGACCGAATATCTCTTCCTGCATAATGTCCATTTCTTCCGAGACATTGTCAAGGATAGTGGGTTCCATGAAACGATCGTTTTCATCAAAAGTACCACCTTTCAGAACACAGGCACCTTTATCAAGAGCATCCTCGTACAAAGATTTCAGACGCCTGAAATGATGATCACTTATGATCCTGCAGTAGTCAGGTGAATGTTCCATACCCTCTTCATGCCGGTCATAGAATTCTTTCACCGATGAAGCGAGTTCTTTGAGGAATAATTCCTTTACCGATTCATGAATGATAAGATAGTCCGGAGTAACACATGTCTGGCCACTGTTTATCGATTTGGCCCAGGCAAGGCGTCTTGCAATCTTCCGAACATTTGCAGTCTCATCCACGATTGCCGGAGATTTGCCTCCCAGCTCCAGAGTAACACTGCTAAGATGTTCTGCAGCCCTGGCCATCACGATCTTTCCTACCCTCGGACTGCCGGTGAAAAAGATATGGTTGAACGGCATATCCAGCAATCTTGAAGCGACCGAAGCATCACCTTCGATGACTGCAACCTCTTTCCAGTCAAATAGTCTGCCAACCATCTTCTTGATAAAAGTTGAAGTATGCGAGGAAATCTCACTGGGTTTAAGTATTACCGCATTACCCGCGGCAATTGCATGGACAAGGGGAACAAGGGAGAGATTTAGGGGAAAATTCCATGGAGACATAATAAGTACCACTCCCTTGGGTTCATAGCGAATGTGGGATTTTGTTCCTGCAAGGGGGAGAGGCGTGGGGACTTTATGATCCCTGATCCAGCCCTTCAGATTCTTTTTCAGATAGGCGATCTGGGACTGAACCACGCCGACCTCGGTTGATACGACCTCTACTTCCGGTTTGCGCAGATCTTTGTACAGGGCTTCGAACAACTCTTCCAGATTCCCCTCGTCCCGGAGATAACTATCGACACGAAGCAGGCGTTCTAACCTTTCCTTCGCATCCGTCAGTGCGAGTACTGGATAATTCTCCTTCTGGATCCTGAATACTGTTTCAATATCCGGTTGCATCGAAACTATCAACTTCTTTATTTTTTATTTTATACTGAGATGATCCCGAGTAACAGGAATATGTAGAAAGTCGTCAGGACAACTGCTGCGGCTGCTTCTCTTCCGAATCCTGGGATTTTCCCTTTTGTAAAGTCGTTTAGTGTAAGACATACCCACAGCAGGAATACATAGCCTGCCATAAGGGACAGCAGCGAGAAATCGGGATGATACCATGTACCGAGCATCTCGCCTGTAAACTCCGTAAGTACCGTGAAGAAGGCCACAAAATAGGCAAGCCTTACACCTTCAAATGTCCTGAAAAGCATGAATGCAAGTGTGAACTTTATCAGTATACCTGCAGGATTTACTGACATATCGAATATCAAATAATCAGCAATCAGCAATAAAGCAAGGCTTATGGCAATGAAGTAGCTTGTAAGATTGAACCACTCCTTCCGGGAATATTTTTCCTCAAATCTTTTCCATAGATTATATGACGACCAGAATATCGTTCCGTATCCGGGAATCAGCCATATGGGAGAGCCACCTATGAATCCTCCGAGATATGTGAAATATCCGTATCTGACACCAAGCAGTTCATGCACGTATCCGAACACAGATGCTACCACAAGGAAAATCCTGCCCTTCTGTTCACTGTTCTTCCAGAAAAGTATCCATAACAGGGAAAGTACTATTGTCGGTATGATCTCATCAACGGTGGTCCTGTAATATACAAGAACACCGAAGATCACAGAAAGCATGAAAATGAAAAAGTAATGTGGAGTAGTAAGAAGAATCCTGCTTTTCTCTTCAAGTGATTGTTTCATGTAATTGAATGAATTTGGATTCTGAGTATTCCTGTTACCTAAAAACACTCTTAGCTGAGATATCATGTTATCACTTTATTCTCATTTTTGCAGGTTGAATTTGCAGACCGGATCACTATTTCAGGGTTCTACGGAGCTTGCCTCAAAAAATAAAAAGTGCCAGTGAAATATTCACTGGCTAGGGAAGTGTGGAGGTAGATTTCCAGATAAAACCTGTATCTAGTTATCCAGGTTCCACCATACCAAAGTATTAATTTCTCCGACAGAAGGTGATCTGAACATGAAAGATAACTATCTGGAGAAATTATCTTTGAATTTAATATTTGTGGCTCTTTGCCATCTCCACCATTGCCTGAAGATTGGCATTTGGTGTCTTGCTGACTATACCGCATCCCGGTGCAAGAAGGTCAGCACCTGCATCAAGGGCCTTCTGTGAGGCTTCTTTGATGGATTCAGGGGTTCCCTTCCAGAGTGTTGCAACAGGATCCAGATTTCCGATGATAACTGCGTTGTTAACCTTGCCCTTTGCAGTTGCTACATCTACACTCTGGTCTACACTGATCGCATCGACACCGGATGATTCCATAAGTTCAAGGCTCATTGTCGTATCACCGCAGATGTGCAGTACGACAGGTACATCGACCTCGTGCATTGCGTCGACTATTTTCTTGTGTGCCGGAACAACATACTGTTTGTAGTACTCGTCACCAATGAGCATTGCACTTGCTGTGGGATCGATGATGACCATTGTGTCTGCACCGTTCTCGGCCATCTTTTTTGCGTACCGGACATTGAACTCCGTTGCAAGGTCCATAAGTGCAGTTGCGAATTCCTCGTCTGTCATGATCGCCATGAACCAGTCATCACCGTTCATGTGCTGCGCGAGGGAGAAAGGACCAAGCATACTTGCCATGATAGGAAGTTCGTCTCCGTACTTGTCTGCAAGGATCTTTATAGAATCGCATACCTTGGCTACTCTGCCCTCACTCAGGTCAAAGTCCTTAAGTTTCTCAACATCGGAAATATCCTTTACACAATGACTGCTGACTGATGGCTGTTGTTCTTTTGTGCCTTCCTTGATGCCACATCCGAAAAATTCAGCTTCCGCACTGATATCGAATGGTACGCGTACCGCTTCAAAGCCAACAACGGTGTGGCCTGCTTCGGCAAGCTTTGCCATGGTTTCTGCGTCATCGTTTGCTTCCGGCCAGAATGCACCACAGGCTTCCATCTGTTCAACAGTTCCTGTCTGCGTAACTGAGATTGCTGGCATTCTGTCAACTGACTCTCCTTTTAATGCACGTGCCAGTCTCTCTTTAGGTGTATATTCATCCATTGAAGTGAACTCCTGCAATAAATTAAATTTTTTTGATAAAGGTGATATAAGGTGACCGGGACCGGGGTGACAGTTCAGATTCCTCCCTGTTGATCTGAGGTGGTCCCGGTCACCAGTTCTGCAAAAGACCCGTTATAACTGCTGTTCTTACTGCTGGACGGGTTTCTATGATGGCACGAACAGCAGTGATCCATATAACGGGTCTTCAGCAGATCTTCATTTTAATTAATCCCATCTGCCGGCATCAAGCGTTTCAGCAGCTTCCTTTGCCCATCTTGCAGCTTCCATGGCATCGGTCTTTGTTGCATCTGCTCCGATCTCTTCTGCAAAGTCTGCAGTTATTGGTGCTCCACCGACAATGACCTTGACCTTGTCCCTGATTCCCTTGCTCTGGATACCGCTTACAACACTTGCCATGTTGTCCATTGTTGATGTCATAAGTGTACTAACTGATACGACATCCGCCTTGTTCTCAGCAACTGCGTTTACAAAAGTCTCGATAGGTACGTCTTTACCAAGGTCTATAGCTTCAAATCCTACAGCACTCATCATGGTCTTGACAAGGTTCTTGCCTATGTCGTGTACATCTCCTTCTGCACTACCGATTACCAGGACCTTCCTCTTACCGGAGCCTTCTGTCTTGATATGAGGGATAAGTACGTCCATTCCTCCATACATCGCATTGGAAGCCATCAGGAGATGTGGCATGAATGCCTTCTTCTGTTCGTATCTTTCACTCATGATCTCCATACCCTTTGCAAGACCGTCTATTACAGCGATATACGGGTCAACACCCTCGTCCAGCGCCTTTTGTGATAATTCCGCTGCATCGTCTTTCTTTCCGTTAACTACTGCTTCTGTCAGTCCTTTGATGATCTCATTTTCTTCCATAGAATGCCTCCTAGTTTTTGTTAGCAACGTTCAAGAACTTAATTTTCGTTTCCTGCATTCTTTCCCGTTGGTCCGACTGTGATTTTTTTAGTCAACTGAACAGATCTGGATATCTGCAATGATTGACAATTTACCATTACCTGATATGAATATAAATAATAACTTATGGTAATTAATCAATGGTACACATATTATCAATAAGATATTCCCTGTTCAGAATATGGATATTGAAAATCAGATATTCCGGATTTATGGCCTGCGGGAAAACTCCGGTAAAGAGAAAAAGAAAGGCTTTGATTATATCAAAAGCTTGAATTTCAGCAGGATAGAGAAAAGAATCGTTGCTGTATCCTGCCGAAAATGGGCGGATCAGATATTCCTTGCTATTTCATTCGCACTATTTATCGCTTCCCAGACCCTGCCAGGATTACTGGCATCACCCACACAGTAAATCTCTTTTGCAGCCTTTGACTCCAGCAACGTATAATATAGTGTATCATCCGCCTGCCCGCCCACGGCAAAAATAACAAGATCAGCATCAATCGTTATTTCTTCCACATTATCAGGATCGAGCTTCTTTTCAAAAGGATTATTCACATTCTCCGGGATCAGGTCCCTCCAGGGAGTAAAGGGGTCTTTTCTGTTCCTGTTGGCCAGCAAACGAGCTTTTCCTTCAGTAAAAGCCACTACTTTTGAGGCGTTGTAGACCATGACAGGTTTTTTCAATGAATCTGCTCTCTTTCCCGAGGGGGAGCCTCTTCCCATCATCATCCAGAGCATCTGGGCCCTGTTGGCAAGTACACTTTCAGGCATCAGTTCCTTATTCCTTCCCACCAGCGTCACATTGAGTCCCTTTTCATATGCCAGGGTATAGGCAATCTCGCAACCCAGTGTTCCACCCCCGACCACAAGGATATTTTCGCAGTCCTCCGGTACTTGCATATCCTTTTGCAGGAACTCCCTTGCTTCAGCGTGCCTGATCCTGTCCAGGCCTTTTATGGCAGGCATATCGGTTTTGAGTCCGTTGGAGCAGATGATCACATCAAAACTGTCTTTGATATCATCCATCCCTATGGTCTTATTAAACTCGATTTTCAGACCTTCACTTTGAAGAATAGTAAGCCTGTGGCGGAAATTATCCAGATATCTTTCAACATCATGCTTTATTGCCATTTTAGCAGCAAGACATAGTTGTCCGCCAATCCGGTCCGTTTTCTCAAAAAGGGTTACATGGTGGCCTCTTTTGTGTGCCGTGATTGCTGCTTCACAGCCTGCGGGACCCGCACCAACTATGGCGACTTTCTTTATTTTATCTGAGCGGACCAGTCTTTTAGTATCCTCAAAGCCTGTGTAAGGGTTCACCGAGCAGCATGGATGACCCCCTTTCTTGAAGGATTCTATACAGCCTTCATGATCACCAATACAATGGATTATTTCCAGGCTTCTGTTTTCCTTGACCTTCGCCGGCCAGTAAGGATCGGCTAACAGGGGCCTTCCAAGCATTACAAAATCAGCCCAGCCGTTTCCAAGCACTTCTTCGGCAACCTCTGGTTTTCCAAGTTTACCGACAGCTATTACCTTTGCAGGTATATCATTCTCCCTGAAATGGTCCTTCAATCTACCGGCAATTTCCCTGACATAGACAGCATCATCGAAATAAGACGGAGGGTGTGGCCAGAACCAGTTATCGTAACAGCCTTTGTCAACATCAAATGCATCCACGCCAGCCTCGTACAGAGCAGTGCAGAACCGTAAGCCTTCTTCAATGGTCCTCTCTTTTCCACGAAACTGTTTTTTAAATATGGTTTCCCCGTAACTTTCCTGCAGTGCCTGGGTCAGGTCAAGCCTGTATATAACGGGAAAATCTTCTCCACAGCGTTTTTTAATTTCCCTGACAACATCGATCCCGAACTGGAACTTATTTTTGTATCTGCCAAATCTTCTCCTATTCCAGGGTGCAGAAGTAAGCTGATCCATAAGGTATCCTTCATGACCGTGCAAGTGGATGCCATCAAAACCGGATAACTTTGCATTGGCTGCACTCTGTCCGAGCATCTTTACGATCTTCTTTATCTTGCGGTCTGAAAGGGGCAAATGAGGAACCTGAGGAATGTAGAAATTACTGTTCCATGAAGATGATCTCAGAATCTTTCCTTTCAAAGCAGGCTCAGGAGATCCCACCCTCCCGAGACCAGCTGATAACTGGATGAATATCTTTGAGCCATAGGGTTTGACCCCGGCTGTCAGATCTCTCCAGCCACTGAGACGGGTTCTTGAGGAGCCGTCTATGCGGGGAAAATAAGTTGTACCATTTTCCTCTGATATTGTAGGATCGATACCATAAGAAACAGGCACCAGACCGGTTATCAGAAGACCTGTGCCACCCTTTGCTCTCTCAATGAAATAATCGATCATCTTATTCATGGGACGACCGGAAGGATCAGCCATATTAATGTTGCCAACAGGAGCCATGATGATCCTGTTTTTCAGTTTGCAGTCGCCAATGTGGTCCTGTTCGAACAATTTTTCAAATGCCATTGTCCCTCGACTATAATTATACTGTACATATTGCATTGATCATACCCGCGGAAAAGAAGAAGATTGCAGGTAGAAGATCATTTTTGAGTACAGATTTTCCTGTCTTTTCTGAAAAGGAATATGAACACATTAGACAGTTATATCTAAGCCTGGCTCTGGATAGATAGCATTGATAATATCAAAGCCATTGTTTTTCTTCCAGCCGAAGATTTCCTTTTATTTGTTGATTTCTCACAATAATTCGTTATATATATACCCAAACCTAAACCTAATATCAGTAGTCAGAAAGGTGAACAGATATGTCATATGAAAAAAGATATGTTGATGATCTAACACGCAATGAGAGGTATTCTTCTGAGCTTCAACGTAGAGGGGTGAACAAGAGCTTTTATGATGCAAATAAAGTGCTGCTTTGCCCGGAATGTGGCAGATCTTTTAATCTGTTCTATTCAAGAGCAAAACTTTGTGCAGGATGTCCGAGTTTGGTCAGGGGATGTGAACTTGCCAGATGCACACACTGTCATACCGAATTCCCTTTAAGGAACCATATGTCCAAAAGGGCTACCAGGACAACATCCAATTACATTGAATCCATTGTTAAAAGGTACCATGATACTTTCGGGGAAAGACCCGGACAATAATATTACAGTTCTCATGGATTTTGCAATGATAGAAATTCAATGCAGACTGTGAGACACAATTGGTTCATCAGTAAAAACAAATGAATAGTATCAAGGAGAAGGTAAGTGATCCTACCATGAAAACCGAATTGATTAGCACTGTATTCCTGTCGGAAAAAAGGAAAAATACCCTTATTATGTTACTGAACGGGCCGGCAACAATTGATGAAATAAAGCAGTCTATCAACGGTACTACAAGTGCGATAATGGCCCAGGTAAAAATACTTCTTGAGCAGGGTCTGATCGAACAGGAGGATGACGAGTACAGGCTGACCTATATAGGCCAGATAGTTTTGAAAAAAATAAAACCTCTGATCGAAACATTAAATGTAGTCGAGGGAAACAAAGAGTTCTGGGACAGCAGGGACCTTGCCGCGGTACCTGAAAATCTGCTGGACAGAATAGGTGATCTGGGAGAAGTAATTATACACGAACCTGATCTTAACCATCTCTTCGAGCCACCGAAAGAACTACTTACAAGTCTCAAGCAAACAAAGAATGTGTGTACGTTTTATTCATATTTCTGTCCTACCTGCCCGAATAACTATTCGGAACTGGCTAAAAAGGAAGTTAATTACAATCTTATACTGACAAAACCTGTCTACGAGCGCTTAAGGGATGAATATACTGAACAATACAACGCAATCCTGGAATCACAAAATTCACATTTGTACATTTGTGATGAAAACATAATTACACCTGGCGCAATATCTGTCACAGACAATCTTCTATTGCTCTCTTTTTTCAACAAAAAGGGATTCTTTGATCATAAAAAAGTAATCAGCTTTGAAGAAAGTGCACGCGAATGGGGTCGTGAATTCTTCATGCATTATAAAGAGTTTTCTGAAGAGGTACAATAAATATTTTTATACCTGTTCTTCCATATACTATATAGATTATAGATAAGCGATAAATTGTTCATTGACTGATTCATACTCTTGATACAATCAAAGACGTTAATTACTCTGCAGCCCTTGTCTGTCTGCAAGCTTAAGATTCTATTTTCCCTTTTCTCAAAATCCATAATTTGATTTTGATACATCAAGTTGCTAATATTAAACCCATTGATAAATTACCTCAGGTTATTATATATGGTTTGACCAAATAGTGACCACTGCCTCTGGCCTTAGGGACAGGGGAAAAGTAGATGCTGAATATGATTGCACAGATATGGGTCTAAAACCTACCTCCAACATTCAATTCAACTCTCAGAAATAACATTTTTCATCATTTCTGTGCCATATTTCATATTGGTCTACTTTGCTTTGCAGGGTCTCTCCACAAACTCGACCCTGCGAAGTACATTCTGAGTTTTTGCCAGGAATTGAGTAATATTTAATTTTTTCTTGCCCGGGCTAAAAAAATAGCTTCGATTTAATCAATTGCATTATTATTATTGCCAGGCATTGTTTTATCAATTGTATTACTTTGGATACCTGTATCGATTATATCGCCGCCTCTTATTTTTTGTTCTAATTCGTTATTTATACTTATCCCACAGATTTCATATATTGAATAATTCGAGGCTTGCCAGCCGTCAATAATTAAATTACACGTAACTTATGGAGGATATTACTTGTACGGAATTGCATTGGATCTGGGAACAAGTGGATTTCGTCTGCAACTTTTAAAACTTGAAACGGGAAACGCTATCAAGACAGTAATGACAATGAAGCACCCTCTTCCCGGAGGAAATGTGATCGATCATCTGGGTTTTGCAATTCAGGTGGGAGAGGACAGTGTGCATGAGATAATCACCCATACTATCCGCAAGATGTTTGATGAACTACATATTCCTCTCAGCATGATCAGCAAAATAGCCGTATGCGGAAACCCTATACAGCTTTCCCTTTTCCAGAATATAGAGATAAGAGACCTGGCATATGCAGGCAAGAACATGCAGAAAAGGCTTGGAATTGAAAATGTCAAAAGGGGACTGGAGATCTACAAGGGTTATGAGATCTTTGGCATTGATTCAGGTCTGGACGAGTGTGAGATCATTGTACTTCCGTCGATCGAACATGAAATCGGCGCAGATGCCCTTGCAATGATGGTCAAGACGGACTTCATTGAGCAGGAAGAGGTCTCCATTGTTACAGATTACGGTACCAACGCCGAAATGGCACTGAAAGTTGGTGACAGAATAGTTACCTGCAGTGCGGCAGCGGGGCCTGCCATTGAAGGACAGGGTATCAAATGTGGTATGCTTGCAAGTCCGGGTGCTATCTCCGATGTCAATGAGGAAAATGGTTACTGGAGGATAAGCGTTCTTGATGAGAATATGGGAGCCGGAAAAGGTGATCTGATAGATCCGGTAACAGGTGACATCATAGAAAAGGGAGATGTAAAAGCCCGCGGTATCACCGGAACCGGTGTGATATCTGCAGTTTCACTGGCTGTCAGTACGGGACTTATCAGCCAAATGCCTGAGTTACCGAACGGAAGACTGATTCTCGGAGAAGATATCTGCCTGACCAACAGGGATATCGCAGAGGCAGGAAAAGCCATTGGTGCCATCAGAGCTGCACACCTTACATTGTTAATTGAATCAGGTGTAGAATACGAAGATCTGACATGTATGTATATGTCAGGAGCATCTGGTACTTACGTTGATGCGGAAAAGGGGAGGAAGATCGGCCTTACCCCGATATTCTCTAAGAAGATAGTTCAGTTTGGAAACACTTCCCTCGGACTGGCCAGGGATATCATTCTCGGAAAGTATGAGCTCAGAGAGATAGAGGACCTCGCAGAGAGAATAAAGGCAGACCATATAATGCTGGCTTCCAACGAGACATTCAAGAATATCTATGCATGCGAACTTGCTTACTGGACCGAGGGAATGCAGGATGAAATGTATAATTTCTTCCTTGAATCATATGGAATGCCGGGTCTTCCGGACATCACAGAACCGCCATTTATAGAACGCAAAGTTAGCAGGGATATCGAGGACACTGGATATGAAGGAATCAGCATCATAAAAGACCTTGACATGATCATAGAAGAAAAATCAAAAGGATGCATGCAGTGCAGGATATGCGAGCGTGAATGTCCCGAGAACGCACTTCGGGTAGTTCCGAAAAACGGTGATATATACGTTGATTACACCGCACATCTATGTCTTGGTATGAGCTGCAAGAGATGCGTTGGAGCATGTCCTGTGAAAGCCATAAATTACAAACAGATCAGGCCGATTTCTGTCGAAGGAATATCTGCAGTACAATCCCCGTAATTTACTGTAGCTATCTTTTAAACAGACCCTGAAATAAATCACAAACTGGCAAAAACATGACTGAACAAGCACACCCACAGATCAGCATGGAATCAATAATCAATAATAGTCCTATTATTGTCATTTCAAGGAAGGTCGAAAAAGATTTTCCTGTTAAGTACGTGTCCAACAATATATGGCAATTCGGATATACGCCCGAGGATTTCTATTCAGGGGAAGTTACATACCCTGATCTGATACATCCTGAAGACCGGAAGGTTGTTCTGAAATCCTTCAAGTACCTGAACAAACAACTCAGCGAATTTGTCCAGGAATACAGGATTATGACCCGTTTCGGAGAGATACGCTATATTGAGGACAGGGTACGTATAAAGACATACGATGACAAAAGCGTATATCTTGAAGGCACCATTCTGGATATAACCGAACGCAAACATCATGAGATGATAACAGACCAGCGCAATTCCAATGACGGAAAACCGCTTACCGAGATCTCCCTCGGGGATGTTCTGGGACTTCTCGTAACTAATGCTGAAAGGGTCCGCCCGGGTCTGACATGTGCTGTTATGCTACTTGATAGAAAGAAGCAACATATCTGTCGGGTTATAGCACCAAACCTTCCTTCATCCTACAAAGAGGCAATGGAAGGTCTTGAAATTGGCTATGGGGTCTGCTCCGGTGGTACTGCCCTGTATATGGGAGAAAGGATAATAGTAGATAACATAGAGGAGCATCCCTACTGGGCACTGTACAGGGATGTTGCAAAGAAGGCAGGTATCAAAGCCAGCTGGGCCGAGCTTATAACGGCTTCAACAGGCGAGATACTCGGTGTCTTTATAATGTACTTCGATTTTCCGAACAAACCTAAAAAGGCATGCTATGAGTATCTCAAAGCAAACGCGGACCTGGCAGCCATTGAGATTGAACACAGGATAGTCAATGAAACGTTCAGGGAATCCGAACATAAGTTCAAAACGATATTCAACAATATAAATGACCAGATCTATGTCAGCGAGCTTAACGGAAATCTCATAGATGTCAATCAGGTTGTTGTGGATAACCTTGGATACTCAAAGGAGTTCATAATTAAATCGTCACCATTGGACATTGTACCTTCCTGGTATGTACAGCGTGCCAGTGAACTGATCAAAGTGATCGAGAAAGACAATAAGGCAATGTACGAAGCCGCAGCGATCCGTAAAGACGGGTCGATAATACCCCTTGAGATCAATGCCCGGATGATCAACTACAATGGGAAAAAGACTATCCTGTCAGTGGGACGTGACATCACCGAGCGTAAAAAAGCTGAAAAAGCAAAGCAATTGAATGAATCCCGTCTTGAGGCGCTTATAAAGCTCAATGAAATGACAACGGCTTCCCTTGATGAGATAGCTGAGTTTGTTAAGGAAGAGGCTGTCAGACTTACCGAAAGCAAACTGGGATATCTTGCGTTCATGAACGCTGACGAGACAGACCTTATCATGCATTCATGGTCAAACTCCGCTATGACCGAATGTGGCATCAGCGACAAACAGTTCATCTACCCTGTTGAGACCACCGGTCTCTGGGGAGAAGCTGTAAAGCAGAGAAAAGCAATTATAACCAACGATTATTCTGCTCCAAGTCCCTGGAAAAAGGGTTATCCTGAAGGACATGTGAAACTGACAAGACACATGAACGTGCCTATTTTCGACGGAGATCATATAGTAGCTGTTGTGGGTGTCGGAAACAAAGAAGAAGAGTACGATGAAACGGATGTACGTCAGCTAACTCTTCTTATGCAGGGTATGTGGAAGATCATCCAGAGTAAGCAACTGATAGGCTCACTAAGCAAATATTCCGAGGAGTTATCAAAGGCCAACAATAAACTCAGATCAGTCAACATGATGAAAGAGGAATTCCTTGAAGACAGTCTGAAAAAGGGTCACGACGTCCTGCATGATTATGATGTGCTTGATGATGAAACACTTAACCTTCTGGATGATTCGCAAAAGGAAGCGATTTCCAGTTTACTGATGAACTCGGAGAGATTAAAGCTTCTCATAGATGCCATCCTGTACAGCAACAAGCAGCAATCAGGCAGAATGGAATATTCCTTTGCACCTCTGAGCATAGGAAGTGTACTCTCGGACGTGCTGCTCAACCAGATCCTGCTGATAGATGAAAAGGAACTGGAGCTGGAAAGGGATATCCCGACCGGTCTTCCTCCTGTAAAGGGAGATAAGGAAAAACTGGAAGAGACGTTCCTTTATCTTATCCATAACGCTGTCACGGTTACACCCAAAGGTAATTGCATTGGTGTTGAAGTGTCCGATGAAGGCGACAATATACACATCAGTATAAAGGATACCGGTAAGGGCATAGAGAAAAATCTCATACCACGCTTGTTCTACAAGATGTATCAGGTGGACGACACCATATCAAGGATGTACCAGGGACTTGAGTCAAGTCTCTATATATGTAAGGATACTGTGGTTGCTCATGAGGGAGATATCTGGATCGAAAGTGAAGTCGGGAAGGGAAGCACTTTCCATGTGACACTTCCGAAATGGACAGATTCCCAAAACTGAGTAAACACAGATACAATAATGCTAAAAGCAAAAGTGGCAGTCTGTCACCTCCTGTCACTTTTGCATTTGACATGATACTTTTTCCAAGCAGAGGTTGACATTAAAGATCAGGCAGAGAGGTTACTAGAATGGACGAGACCGGATATTCAGATGTTTATACAAACTCAATAGGTATGCAATTCATAAGGGTTCCTGCCGGTGAGTTTGAGATGGGATCGGTTGAAAAGGAAATAAACTGGTTCAGGAACGAAGATCCCCCTCATAAAGTAAGCATAATGAAAGAATTCTACCTCGGTAAATTCCCGGTAACACAAAAGCAATGGCTTGAAATTATGGACCGAAATCCATCCAAGTTTACCGGAGAAGATAATCCCGTTGACAGGATCTCATGGAATGATGCACAGGAATTCATTAAAAAGCTGAACGAAAGGGAAGAAACGAAAACATACCGACTGCCCTCTGAAGCCGAGTGGGAGTATGCATGCAGGGCCGGAACCACTACAAAGTATTCTTTCGGTGACAGTGAATCTGAGCTTGATGATCATGCGTTTTATGGAAATCAGGATATAGGCTCCCATCCGGTGGGAATTAAGAAGCCAAATCCGTGGGGGTTATACGATATGTACGGGAATGTATGGGAATGGATGCAGGATGTATACCATGACAGCTATGAAAGTGCTCCTGCAGATGGTAGTGCCCGGGAAGATAATAATGGAAAAATCATGAGAGTAGTCCGCGGAGGAAGCTGGCAGACGTCTGCTGTGGGATGTCGGTCTGCAAGCCGCTACTTCCTGCCTCAGCTTGCCAGACGTAAAAGCAGCCGTGTCGGTCTGCGTCTTGTTAGGGAAATATGAACCTGTCCAGTACACAGGTAAGACCATAAGCTTGAAGGCGAGAAGATCAGGAGCATTATAATCTATAATCTACGGGAGTGATTCAAATGCAGGAAGATTCATGTGCAAACCGGGAAATCATTCAAAAACAGCAGGAACACTGGGAAAAGATATTTTCTGGCAATCCTTCGAAGTTCGGAGAAAAAGCAAGCCAACCGGCTATGTGGGCGGCTGATATCTTCAAGAAGGAGGGAAAAACAAAAATCCTTGAACTCGGAGCCGGGCAGGGAAGAGATACATTGTTTTTTGCAAAGGAGGATTTTGAGGTCTGTGCCCTTGATTACTGTAAAGCAGGTGTTCTGGATATAAAGCAAAAGGCCGCTGAGAACCAACTATCCGATAGGATAAAGGCTCTCCAGCATGATGTCAGAAAGCCGCTTCCTTTTAACGATAATACTTTCGATGCATGTTATTCTCATATGCTCTACTGTATGCCGCTCACAACTTCCGAGCTTGAGTTTGTTTCAAATGAGATCAGACGGGTGCTCAAACCCGAAGGGTTGAACATATTCACGACAAGACACACCGATGATCCACAGTATCGAACGGGGATTCATAGATGCGAGGATATGTGGGAAATACAGGGTGGCTTTATCGTACATTTCCTGAGCAGGGAAAAGATTACCAGACTTTCCAAAGGATATGAAATTATTGAAATAAAGGAATTTGAAGAAGGAATTCTGCCAAAAAAGCTATTCATGGTAATTTCGAGAAAGAAGAATAAGTAATTATAACTCGTTTTTGATATCTGAAAAAGAAAACCAGTTGGCTTCCAGGCATAAACAACCTCTTTCAGGATATACTCTCTTAACCGTGGCTTTATGGCAGTCTCAATGATAAGGCCACTTATGTTCCTCAGTAATCTTTAATCCGTAATGCCAGAGCCTCAGTTACCTTTTCTTTTTTCAAAGCATTTGCTGAACTCCTCACGTGAGAATGGCTTCCCATGACCCGGATAAAAAGTGCTGCACCCGGTTGAAAGCAGCTTTTCCCAGCTTATGATAAGTTCCTCTTCGTCACCTGCAAAAGGCGGGTAAACAGTTCCCGGAATAACATTAAAGAGCGTATCACCCACAATTGCCGACTCATCATTTATTATTACGCATATGGAGCCGGAAGTATGACCCGGTGTGTGAATTATACTGACAGATAGTTCAGGTGTAGAAAGGTCGTATTCTTCATCTATAATGATATCCGGTTCAACAGAAATAAACTTGCCACCACTGGAAAAGAAACGGTTTCCTATTTTACTGATAATTCTGGAGAACAGCATTGTACCTTCGGGAAAAGGAGTATATCCTTTTTTCAAATATTTTACTGCACTCCTGTGAGCTAAAACCTTTGCATCGCTTTTCTCTTTGATCTCGGCAAGATGCCCGACATGATCGGAATGGGCATGGGTTACGATAATAAAATCAATGTCAGAAATACCAAGCTCATTTTGCTTCAGTGCTAATTCTAAATTCTTGATGTTTTTAGAAGATCCGGTATCGACAAGAATAACCAGATCAGGATTTGATACAAGATAAGCATTGGATTTTCCCATGGGAATGGGAGTAATGGTGTAGGTATTGGTCTGTTCTGCCATTTAGTTTCACTTGAAATAATATTGTATTGATGTTACAAAAAATATTGTGAATTACTGCGCTCATTCAGCGATAATCTGACCTTAATGCCTGTGTCAGAATCGTTTCTTTCAATGAGAAAAAGGAGATCATCGAGATAGCCATAAATTCAAACTCCTACCTGACTCATAACACCAATTTCAGTATGATACAAAAATATATATGCTTAATCAGCAAAATTATTATTGTGAAGACCATAACAAAGCTCAGGATCCTTTATCCAATATGGACGGTCATAAGCATATTCTCATTGTTATATGCACCGACACTCGCCAGCGAATCCACGCTTTTCAAAATTGGTCAGTTAGGTCAGATAATTGTACAATTGTTCCAGATAGCGATTGCTTTATTGCTGTATAAATTATTCATGGAAACCGATAAAGAACAGGCATCCTTGATAGCCATATTCGGTCTTTTAGGGGTACCTTTCTCATTGATGGCAATACTCATTCCTGATGCAATACACTTAGCAGAGGTGTTCTGGGGACTGTGGCTCATACCAATCGGTACGCTGGTTATCAAATCAGGAATGTTCCCTAAATGGATAGGATATTTCTTATATATAGGATCCCTGGGATACTTCGGAGCAACGATCTCATTTTTCCTTATCGGATCTGTGCCAGCATTTGTTGATTACTTCACAGTGGGAGAGCTTATCTGGGTACTATGGATAACCTTCATGGGTGCTAAAGAAATCCAGAATTGATTGCGAATGAGGTTTTCCGCAATACTTTTAAATAGCACTTTCTCATTCTTTCCTAATAATGTTAAACCCTACCACAACTCACACTGTACCCAATGTACATGTGTCCGTAGTAGTGGTAGTGCTAAACGCTTGAGCTAACAAAAGAAACTTTTCTGGCTCAAGTGAGCTGTTTTCTGGTTACTTTACTGAATAGTGTATCCTGTGCCTGGATCGTTTCTTTCACGGAGAATGAAAATGGAAGAAATGAATGGAGCAGAAATTTTAGTCAAATGTCTTGAGGACCTTGGGGTCAGACACATCTTTGGTTACACCGGAGCGGCAATACTTCCGGTATTCCATGCCCTTGAGAAGAGTGACATCGGAATTGTTATCAATTCAAACGAGCAGTCGGCAGCATTCAGTGCAGCCGGCTATTCCCGGTCGAGTAGCGAGGTCGGTGTAGCCATAGTCACATCCGGACCTGCCATCACCAACACCCTCACAAGCGTTGCCGATGCCTACGGAGACAGTATACCGCTGCTTGTATTTGCAGGGCAGGTCCCGGAGCATAAGATAGGCACCGACTCATTCCAGCATATCAATGTCAAGGGAATTTTCGGGGAAGCTGCCAAAAAGGTCATACAGGTATCAAATGACGATGATCTCGAAGCAATGATCAAGGACGCCTATTACTTTGCGAAGTCAGGAAAGCCCGGACCTGTTGTTATAGATATTCCTCTGGATAAGCAACAGAAGATGCACGAATACCAGGACATCAATATCATGCGCTTTGAGGAGAGCTACCATGATGACAGGCACCTGTGCGAGGAACAATGCGAGGAGTTCTTCAAGTTGTTCCTGAACTCAAAGAGACCGCTGCTCTATCTGGGAGGAGGTCTAAACTCGGAAGCAGGAAGTCAGGCCATCAGGGAGTTCAATGACTATTTCAGGATACCTTCAGTTAACACGCTCATGGCAAAGGGAGTTATTGACGGCCGGGATGAGCTCAACCTCGGGATGCTGGGGATGTTCGGGACACCTTATGCGAACATGCTCATACAGGAGAACGACTTCTTCTTCGCCATCGGTGTCCGCTGGGATGACAGGGTTGCTGAGAAGGTCGGGTTTGCAATAGGCACCGACATTGCATACATTGATATCAATCCCGAGAAAATGCACCAGATTAAGATCGAGCGTGGTCCTAAATTCACATTCATCGGGGATGCTGCTACGGCTCTCCGGGACTTGCTCAACTACGCTGTAAAGCACGACATCACCCTGGATATCCGGGAATGGCAGGAGCGAGCCAGATTCCTGAAAAGGTCCTGGCCTCTTGATTATAATCGGAAATCCGAACATATCCAGTCTGGCGAGGTTATGGCTTTGCTTTCAAGCTACATTGACGACAATACCATGATAACCACAGGCGTCGGTAACCAGCAGATGCTTGCAGCCCAGTATCTTCCAATGCAGAAGGCAAAGTCCTTCATGAGCTCGGGTTCCTTCGGCACCATGGGCTTTTCCATGCCAACATCCATTGGAGTACAGTATGCAAACTCGGATGCAAGGGTAATAGCCATTGATGGTGACGGCAGTCTGCGGATGAACCTTGGAGAGTTACACACCATTGCGTCACTGAACCTTCCCATCAAGGTACTGATGCTCAACAATCGGAGTGATGGCATGGTCCAGAACCTGCAGGATGCTGCTTATGATGGAGTCCGAACCGGGACTCAGAGACCTAAAGATGTACGCTTCGCTGAGATTGCAGGATCATTCGGCTTCGAATATGCTACAAGAATAAGCGACAGAGACGATCTGAAGGATGCAATGGAAGCTTTTCTTAAAGCAGACGGACCATGCTTCCTTGAAGTCTGTACAGACCGGGAAGAGATACTTTATCCGAAGGTACCGGCAGGCGGGGCTTATAAAGACATGATTCTTGGACCATATATCAAAGAAATTGCTCCCGGACAGAAGATGGAACCAGTTGAATCCGATACACACATACAAATAAATGAAAAAAAGATATTTATCGAGTAGGCTAATAATTAACTGCAGGTGTTTTCATGAAAAAAATGATAATAACGACAATTCTGCTTATTTCTCTGCTTGCAGCCGGTTGTGCAGGTCTTGGAAGCAGCCCGTCAGATACAGTAGAAAACTTTGTATCGGAATTTGACCAGGGAAACTATGATACCTGCTACCAGATGATGTCATCCGCTTACAAACAGGAAACCGGGCTTGCCGATTTCATAAGTCTCTCCAGGGATGTAAATCCTGAGAAATATGAATTCATCGAAGTTAGTGAAGAGTATGTTGATGGAGATACTGCAGTTGTAGACGTGCTGGTTAACGAATCCTCAGTGGCTGTAAAATTCTCACTCAAGGATTTCTTCGAGGTCGAATAGGAACATGAAGAAGTTGTAAAACAGATTGAACTGGTCAAACAGGAAGATGAGTGGAAGTTCACCGAATTCCCATATGCTCTTACCTGATTGATTGTATAATGAGGATACAAATCCTCATTTTCCTAGCACGCTTTCAGCAAGCAGCACGGAAATATCCTTCATCTCCATTTCCTCATCCTTTGACTTGCACGCACCCTCCATGTGATGCATGCAGAAAGGACAGTAGGAGGCCAGCATGTCAGCTTTATCCTTGTAATCTTTAACCGATAGCATGGCAATATTGTTCGCAATCTCCGGGAAATTTGGTTTAAGGCCCGCCGGGCCGCCACAGCACACCTGTTTTTCCTCAAAGAGCTCTTTTACTTCAACACCCATGCTTTCAAGAATACTGCGCGGGATATCCTTTGATCCTCTGATCGGGCATGCATCCCTGACAGAAACAGCCAGATCGAGTTTCCTTGGTTTGAGTGTTCCATCTGCTATCATATCTTTGAACACTTTAAGGGAATGCTCAACCTCAAAGTTCAGCTCACGATAGAGTTTCGGATACTCCTTACCAAGTACAATGTAACAACCGGGACATGAGGCTATTACCTTCTTCACTCCAAGTGACTCGATATAATCAACGAACTTCCTAGCGTGCTCTGCAAGCTGCTCGAGATGGCCGTTATCTACGAGGAAAAGTCCGCAGCATTTCTCATCCTTCAGAATCATGGGTCTTATACCTGCATGATTTAGCAGACGAATGGTCGCCCTTGCAATATCCGGCTGGCTGTATGAAACCCAGCAGCCTGCCATGTAAGCTATCTCAGAACTTTCGGCAATGTCAAGGTCATCTGTTACCCAGTCAAACCTCTTAGACGGATCCTTGGCTCCGGGACTGTTGTGCTCAATTATGTTCTGTGAGATGGCGGTGGTCTTTGCAGGCTCCCTACCCTGCTGTGCCAGCAATTGCCTCTCATACTGGATGATATCTGTTATCGGAATATCCACAGGGCAGACATCATCGCATGCGCCACAGCGAGTGGAAAGGTAGATGTTATCATACTCATCTTTTGAGAGCTCCTCACAGGCAACTATCTTTGCAAGCGATTCGATCTTTCCCTGAGGCGTGAACCTGTTCCCGTCGGTCACCATATTGACAGGACAGACATCCCAGCATTTCTTACAGTCGATACATGAATCTATTATTTCCTGGAAACGATACACCTGATCACCTGAGTTCTGAAGTGGGTTATTTATTTTCACTCCAGTAATCCTTATCTCTTTTGCTGTCACCGGGCATGCGCAGAACATCAGGATAGGGATAAAGGATAGTATAGTTGTCAAGATTTTCAGCATCATAGCGATGTACATAAAGCCTGAGAACCTCTGTCAGTGCATCTTCATCGATACGCATTTCCAGATAGTTTTGCAGATGATTCTTAAAGAATTCTTTTTCAGAGGATGACATGGAGGAGTCAAAAGAAGAAACGATTTTCTGTGCAACCGCAGCCTTCGATTCCGGGTCTCCTGGTTTTTGCATGAGTTCCTTGAGCATCTCTTCATAAGCCGGAATTATTCCATAAGCTGCACCATTTGGCTTATTCTCAAGCAGATCACACATTTTCCTGTATGTGTTATCATTATAGAAAGAGAACAGAAAAGCATTTTTTTTATTGAATTTCAACATCTCGTCAGACAAAGCTGAATCCTTTACCTGTCTGAAATCGGCAAAGGTATACAGTTGTGTAAGGAAATGATGACGTATCCTGTAATTTCGCAAACGATCATCCTCTTCCATGGGATAGCCTGCATATTTATCCAGGATCTTCTTTGTAAAGAAACCCGATCCTCTTTCGACAACCGGAGCCATCGTTTCCCCTGAATATACCTTGATATTCCTGATCCCTATGGTCGGGGAACCTGATTTGAAGATAAAACCATCCACATCTTCAAGCCGGGACAGGAAATTGTCTGTGAAATCATCCATTTCCCTGGTGACATCCCTGCCTGTTTTTGGCTGAACAAGGCGGTAATTGCCTTTTTCTTTAACTATTCGTATAGGCTCTCTGGGAACCCCGAGACCGATCTCAACCTCAGGACACACTTTTATAAAATCAACGATAGGTTCTAGGTCCCTGACTATTTGTGAGTGGATCACCTGGCCGTTATAGCGCACATTGTCAAATTCAAGGCATCTGCTAACAAGTATTCTCGGTCTTGGGAAATCAGACAGTTCTTTCATTGTTACCATAGCAAAATATGATTTCTTTTTATTTCCCTTATTCGAATAAATGGTTCTAAGAAAAGGAAGATAAAAGAGCGGTCAGGAACTGCCACACTTTCAAAACCGAGGGGATATACAGCTTTTCATAGGGAGAATGAGGGTTTTTGATAGTAGGACCGAAAGAGATCATATCCATACCCTGAAATTTTGATCCGATGACGGCACATTCAAGACCCGCATGTATTACCTCGATATCAGTTTCCTCACCGAAGGTTTCCACATAAATTTCCCTTGACCGCTGCAAAAGAGCAGAATCCAGATCAGGTTGCCATGCAGGATAACCACCATCGTGCAAGACGGTTGCACCTGCAGATTTTGACATATCCTCTATTTTTTTTGTCATTTCAGTAAGTCCAGTATCAGTGGAGCTGCGCTGGCTGGACAGGATCACAAGATGATTATCACAGGTTGTTATGGTCGCAAGATTATTTGATGTTTCCACAAGTCCGGGCACATCCTCCGACATCCTGGCAACGCCGTGTGGCAATTGTTTCAGTAAAGCAATAATGTCCCCGACAAGCTTGCTTTTAATTAAAGGACATTCATTGATCTCTCCCTGTTCCAGAAGCCTGATGGATAAAGTCGGATCCATCTCCTGATATTCGCTCGCCGTATTTTCCTCCATCTCACGGACAATTGAAAGAGCATCCTCATACTCATGAGGAGGGATTGCTATCAGGGCTTCTGCCTGGCGAGGGATCGCGTTGTGTGCAGAGCCGCCCTGCATACTGATAAGACCAACATTAAGGTCTGTGAACACAGCCTCAAGACATCCTGCCAGGATTTTGTTGGCATTAGCTCTTTTTTCGTGTATGTCTATACCGGAATGACCACCTGCAAGCCCGTTGACAGCAAGCCTGCATATAATATGACCTTCAGGAAGCGTGTCATATTCCAGCGGAATACGTATTGTGATGTTCAGGCCACCTGCACAGCCAATGATAAATACGCCTTCATCCTCCGAATCAAGGTTCAACAATATCTTACCTGAAACAAAATCCGGCATCAGCGCGTTGGCACCTGTCAGGCCGGTTTCCTCGTCCACCGTGAAAAGCAGTTCAAGGGGAGGATGTGGAAGGTCCTTATCCTTTGCAAGTACCAGGGCCATCGCAATCGCGATACCATTATCAGCACCCAATGTCGTGCCCCGGGCTTTGAGCCAGTCTCCGTCTATGTACTGATCCACGGGGTCTTTGCTGAAATCATGGGATGAGGCCGGATCCTTCTCACATACCATATCCATATGGCCCTGGATAACCACCACAGGAGCTGTCTCGTAACCCTTTGAAGCAGGCACAGTGATCAGAATATTGTTGACACTGTCATACCTGACATTAAAACCATTGGACAGGGACCACTCCTTCAGCCAGTTCGCAATCCTTTCTTCATGTTTCGAACATCTGGGGATACTATTGATCTCCTGTAGTACGTCAAGTATTTCCTGTGTGATATGGTCCATAAGATCAAATCCTTTGTCCTGTCTTATTCAAGCTGTAAATTGATAGTCTACTGATTTTTCTGAAAATAAACGAATAAAACATATATCTGCAAAAAAGTACTTAGATTTATACTATTATAGAGCGAAACATGAGCAGCTGTAATACAATAAGTGTAATCATGGGAGATATCGTCGATCAGGAAGTTGATGCCATAGTAAATGCGGCAAATAATTCACTGCTTGGCGGAGGAGGTGTTGATGGTGCAATACATATGGCTGCAGGTCCTCAACTTCTTGAAGAGTGCAGGAGCCTTGGTGGATGCCCAACCGGAGAAGCACGGATAACCCGGGGATACAGTCTTCCTGCAAAACATATAATCCATACAGTAGGACCTGTCTGGCAGGGAGGTAACGCAGGAGAAGATCTGCTTCTTGCAGACTCCTACCGCAGTTGTCTTGAACTTGCTATGGAACATGAAATAAGGAGTATCGCATTTCCCGGAATCAGTATTGGTGCCTATGGTTTCCCGGTTGACAGGGCATCTGTTATCGCAGTCAGCTCCATCAGGGAATTCCTTCAGGGTACTGAATTACTGACCGATATAAGGCTTGTTTGCTTTAATCAGAACGCATATGATAATTATTCAAGTGCTGTTGACAGGATATTTAATGACTGATTAACAGCTTTTTCAGATATTTTCCACTCACTGTGAATTTTATATCATCATTATGAGCATTATCTGATTTTTTAGAATGACGCTAGATTTATATAGTAGAACTGTAATGAAATAGGTTGCACAGGAAATGCACAGAATATAGATTATCCATATGATGGCGTGGTACAACATGGTGGTGGTACGGAACTACCCGACCATAAAAAACAAGCCCCGAAGATACAGTTCATTACTGGTGGAGTATGGGCACGAATGCTGAGGTGGTAGCATTCCTTCGGGGTCTTCTTTTAACATTTGGTTCATTGCACACTTAAACCAGGATTTTATTGTCAATATCTTTCGAAGGGACTTATAATAAGCTATTTATGAAAAACTCCTATTTTAGTTTACATGAAAGTGCTGGTTATCAAGAACATATCAAGAGAAGGTCCTGGCATTCTTAAGGATAGTCTGGAGAACAGGAAAATAGAATATGATATTGCGGACCTTGAAGCTGGCGACACCTTTCCGGATCCCAGGGATTATGATGCCGTTTTTGTTTTCGGAGGACCTGATAGTGCCAATGACAGAACAGAAAAGATGGAAGATGAAATTGCTAAGGTCAGGACAATTATTGAGAACGACATACCATATATGGGCATATGTCTTGGTATGCAGGTCCTGGTAAAAGCAGCAGGTGGCAGGGTCCTGAAAAGTGATGTGAAGGAAATTGGATTTACAGGACCTGATGGTGAATATTTCGAGGTGGAAATCTGTGAAGGAAAAGAAAATGAAACTTTTCTGGCCGGGCTTAAGAATCATTTTAACATTTTTCATCTTCACGGAGAAACGGTCGAGCTGAATGAGGATATGGAACTGCTTGCGAGAGGAAAGTTGTGCAGGAACCAGATAGTCAAGGTTGGGAGAAATGCATATGGTATCCAGGGACATCTTGAACTTAACTTTGAGATGCTGAATCTGTGGCTTGAAAAGGACCCTGAGCTCAGAGCTCTTGATAGTGAAAAAATCAGGAAGGATTTTCAGTTAATAGAAGAAGGCTACAGGAAAAACGCAGAAAATTTATTTAGTAATTTCCTTCATATAGCAGGCTTGATTTAAAACCAGAGGAAGTTATGAAAATCCCGACATCATTGAAAACTGACAGGCTTCTTATAAGACGTTATAATTCAGAAGACCTCGAAGGGCTTTATCGATTTTTCAACAACAGAGAAGTGACACGTTATACCGATATGCCTGCAAGCCAGAGCTACGGGGAAACTAAGGCATTCCTGGATATGCTTATAGATTCCTATGATTCCGACGAGCCAACCTTTGCCATGGCGATCTGTAAAATCGATGATGGGGCGGTGGTAGGTTCCTGTGGTTTTGCTTCTGCCGAGTTCCTTCCCGAGACACAGATATATTACGCGATCTCGCCGGAATTCCAGGGGAAAGGGTACGCAAGCGAGGCTGCCGCAAAACTTATCGAGTATATGTTTCTGGTACTTGACATAGACAGGATAGCTGTTTACTGTTCTCCTGAAAATCCGGCCTCATCGAAGGTTGCCAGGAAAATAGGCCTGAAATATAAGGGACAGGTACGACAGAACGAAAGGGATGCCGAACATTTCCTTCTGACACAGGAGGAATATCTGTCTGGAGATAAATAAGATCATGAGACTGCCAGACAGGAATGAAAATACGCAATATTATAAAGCATATTCTAATAAAAATATATAAATATAATTGTTTGCATAATATAAGTGCAACGTATAAAGGTGTGCAGATGCGAACATATAAAAACAAATTACCAGTCAGGACTACATGTTTCCTGATAGCCATAACTCTTCTTTGTCTCATTTATAGTGCTTTTCCGGTTTCAGCTCAGGCTGTTGTGAGTATTTATCCTTCAAGTCCAACGGTTCAGACAAACCAGAATTTCACTGTCTATGTCAATATCGAGCCTGAATCTCCATTTGTAGGTGCACAGACAAACATCGACTTTGACAGTTCATTGATAACGGCAGGTGCTGTTACGGAAGGTGAATTGTTCGGTGGCGAGCAGACACTGCATATCTTCAACAATGGTACAATAGATAACCAGAGCGGAACAGTCAGCGGTCTCTATGCGGCTGTCCTCGGTGGAAATCAGGTATCAGACAGTGGCACCTTTGTAGAGGTCGAGTTCATCAGTCAGGATAAGACTGGTTATTCGGATCTGGGACTATCGGACCTGATATTAAGTAACTCAGAGGGACAGGCAATCCCTGTTAGCATTGAGACTGAAGGAATAACTGTAATTTCTGCCGAAAATGAGGATACTCAGGAAGAGAGCTCAGGAGCAAGCTCCGGTGGAGGAGGCGGAGGTGGTTCTGACACATCGGAAGACGTTGAGAACATTGATCTCAAAGAGGTAAAAAGTATCTATGTACTCAGTGATACGAATATCTCCTACCAGTTCAATGAAAAAAACAACCCTGTTACTTCAATTTCCTACCATTCACTCAAGACCGCAGGGCAGATCACAGCTACAATTGAAGTCCTGAAGGACATTTCGTCCACAGTGACCGAAATGCCAGCCGGAAAGGTCTACAGACATATTAACATCTGGGTTGGAAAACACGGATATGCCACAGAGGAAAATATGGGAGAGATTTCTATCGGTTTTAGTGTTCCAAAGGAATGGATGTCAGATAACGAAATAAAAGCTGAAGATATCAGGCTTAATCGTTTCAGCAACGGTAAATGGAACGATCTGCAGACATCTGTTGTCGATGAAAATTCCGACCAGGTATTCTTCAAATCCATGACACCCGGTTTCTCTCCCTTTGCGATTACTGCTCTGGAAAAATCCGGTTCGTCTGTATCAACGGATGAAAACATTCCTCTGGATGAATTGTCAGATACTGATGAAGAAGTAAAAGGAGTAGAGCTAAGCGAAGAGACAGAGCCTGAAAAAGAAACAGAGACCAGCGGCCAGCAGCTTGCCCAGAATTCATTACTGCTTTTGATAGCATCTATGTTTTTACTAATGATAATAAGAAAAGAATGAAGTTTTCGAGAGCATAATTATTACATAGAACGAGATGATGCAGGGAAAAGTAGTTTCAATTTAATTGACTCTACAACCCTGCGTTGATCCCGAAATTGGTGTACACAAAAAAAATGTCAGAATTTTTCAGAGTTCTTTTTGAACTTTTGACAGTACCTCTTTCACCTGTGAAGTTTCAAGGTCCAGATCCTTGTTCTTCTGTATGCCAAGATCTGTCAGTAGTATATGTTTATCAACATTAATGCCCGCCTGCTCCATTGTCTCCTTTGCGCAATTGACAGGACAGCCGTCAATTACTATGATCCTCTCACAGCCTTCAGCTGACTTCAGCAGCCCTGATCTGCGACCACCGATACCAACAGTGCACATCATATTGCCAACACCCGCTTTGTGTAACTCCACAGCTATGACATTACTCAGTTGGCCTACATTCGATGCACCGGCGCATGGGAAAATACCCACATTGTCGGATTCACAGGAACATTTTATTTTTTCAGCCATTCTGGTATCTCCTCAGGCAATCCATTTTTTGACATTGTCCATACTGGGAACCTTACCGGCTATCTTGACATCGCCATCCACAACAACACCGGGAGTGAGCATCACACCATAGGAGAGGATCGTATCCATGTCCTCGACTTTAACTACCTCGGCATCCACTCCGGCCTCATTAACAGCCTGCTCAACAATTTCCTTTGTCTTCTTACACTTTGCACAACCTGATCCAAGAATTTCTATTTTCATATTTATGCCTCCAATCATTTATTTCCCGTATTTGTTCTCTATTATAATCAGTATCCTCTCTTTAGTATAGAAACCAATTCTTCGGAATTAGACATCTTTTCACTTATACATCTGCACGTACTTTCAAGATCATACTCACACCTTATGATCTTAGCTTCAAGGGTTTCTGTATCAAAAACAGCACAACTGGCAAGAGGATTCCCATCCCTTGGCTGGCCTACCGAGCCCGGATTGATGAGCATTACATCGTTTACTTCCCGAATCATAGCTTTATGAGAGTGTCCGGTAAACAGAATATCCGCATTGACCCCCTCAAGCATCTCAAGTATTTCCTTATCAGATGTCTCGGGCAATATATACTCAAAATTGGACCGCGGGCTCCCGTGTGTAAAATATAGCCTGTGTCCGTCAACTACCTTTTCAACCTTGAAGGGAAGCTGTCGCAGAAATGTCAGATGGTCTTCTTTCAGGCATGACCATGTATACTCCCGGGTGGATGTAGAAAGATGCTTATATTTGTAGCCGCAACCACAGTCGATTCCTGTTCCTACTGCAGCATCGTGGTTACCGAGTACTGTTTCCATATTCCTGCTCCTGATGATGTCAATACATTCCGCAGGTGATGGTCCATAATCCGCAATATCCCCGAGGCAGATTACTTCATCATGCGGCACTTTCAGCACTGCATCAAGTGCCTCTTTGTTACCATGGATATCAGATATCAGTAATAATTTCATTTTTTACACCTGTATACCGTTAGCAAGATAGGAGGCAAACATTATTCCCGAGAAGGCTGCAACTATCACTACAAGCAAAATGTATGTCATGCCTTTTTTCAGACCCATTATCCGGCTTATTACGATCATGTTAGGGAGGCTCAGGGCAGGGCCTGCAAGCAACATTGCAAGAGCCGGACCCTTGCCCATTCCAAGAACCGTAAGGGCGCTGATTATGGGTACCTCTGTCAGGGTTGAGAAATACATAAGAGCAGCAGAGACAGATGCTATTATGTAAGAGCCTGCATTCGCTCCGCCAACATATTCTACCACATATTCCGCAGGGATAAGTTCTACGATGATTCCCGCAAAGAAGACACCCACAAGCAACAGGGGAGTTATCATTTTGACAAGGAACCATGTCTCGCTCATCCAGCTCTGCCTTTCTTCTGCGGTGAACCATTTGAAAGATACATACACTGTGATAAGTATAAGAGGAATCTCAACAAGCAGCATGGTTGACCATGCAGTGAGTATTTCCGGCACCACAAGAATTGCAAGCAACAGTACGAAGAGCCATGCACTGTGAGCATGCTTTTCCTCACCGAAGGTTTTGATTGATTTCCGCTCGCCGTTGTTTCGTTCAAATATGAGCGCCATTGACAATCCTATAACTACAGAAAGGGTTATGGCAGCAAGTGCTCTTGCGATACCCAGATCATAGCCAAGTATCTTCGCTGTATAGACTATTGCGAGTATGTTGATTGCAGGCGCCGAGAACAGGAAGGTTGTGGCGGGACCAATACCCGCACCTCTCTTGTATATGCCTGCAAACAGCGGCAGGACCGTACAACTACATACAGCAAGCAGACACCCGGAAACCGCTGCCACGGAGTATGAGACGTGCTTTGGTGCATCAGCTCCGAAGAATGTAAGCACCGACTCTTTCGAGAACAGGGATGCTATAGCACCTGCCAGGAAAAAGGCGGGTATCAGACATAGAAGCACATGCAGGGCAAGGTATTCCTGCAATGATGCAAAGCCAACCGATATAAGATGAGTTATGTAGGGGTCCATTATTTCAAATAATGTTGAAACTGTATATATAGATTATGGTTTCAAATCTTTTTGAAATACAAAATGATTTTATCCTCCAAAACAAATTGGAGAACATGTCATTCAAACCTATAGGAAAAGTAGTCAACTTTGCAGATGAAGAGACAATGGAACTGCTCGCTTTGTGGAAAGAGGCTGTAAGTGAGGTCGAACTTAACAAGCACAATAAAGCATCATCTTACATTTTTGAGGACTACACTCATTACATTGTGGTCCATGACCCCCTTGAAATGGAGTTTTCACCAAAGAGGGATGAATGGAATAAGAGGTTCTGCCGGGAAACAGGAGTCTCGGTCGTTAAACTTGTAAAACATGACAATAACAAGCTCTATTTCGAAGGTCTGTTTGCCGCGAACAACTCATCTGTCTATGGAATACTTCCTTACACGGAGTTCGACCATCCGGAAGCAAGTTACCCCAGTCAGGGAATGGGGAAACTAAAAAAGACAGTGCTTTCCGAGGTTGTGCCGTTTATCAAAGGAAAGAACATCCTTGACGTCGGTTGCGGGCTGGGAGCGGGAAGTCTTGAGATAGCACGCCAGCACCACGCGTCCAGTGTTCTCGGAGTAGATCTTCATGAAGGAATGATCAGACAATGCAGTTTCAATGCGGAGATCTACAACATAGACAATGCCAGCTTTGAAACAGCAAATGTCTATGAGCTGCCATATGAACATGATAAATTCGATACAGTTACCTGCTTCTTTATGCTGCACCATCTGGATGATATCCCGGAGGCACTTGAGGAAATTAAAAGGGTACTTGCAGATGGAGGAAAAGTCTTTGCAGCCGAACCCCTGAACCACCACCATGGTGAAAAAAGAGAAGGTAAGGACTGGGTCAGACTCTTTGAAGATGCAGAATTCTCCGCTGAATCAAGAAATATAAGCAGAGCGGCCTTTATACAGGCAACAATTGAAAAATAGGCGATCCTGAAATAAGTGCTCAGGGAGGAATCGGGTGCATGGCACCCGATAATCTAGAGCCTGCGTGCACACTCAAGACAACGAGGTAAACTGCGTACATTCATATTATAATTGAATGTGCACTGATGTTACAAACTACCAGCTTTGTAACACTATTTCTACTTGAATTTTCTTAGATAAATAGATTATGGATGCTTTTTCTAAGTTTCAAAGTAACAAGACAACAAAACCATGGTCGAAAGCTTAAAATATGCCCCGTGTTAACCAGTAACATTACTACTTTTCAGGAGTTAGAAAAATGTTAGGAATAGAGGACCCCCAAATATGGATCGCATACATATTATGCTTCCTGAGCGCGATAGGATGCATAATATACGGTGTATTTAACTGGAATAAAGGCCAGGACGAGGAGGTTTGCTGATGGCAGTCAGCACACCGATCCTGGGTATTGCCGTACTCATCTACATGATGGTAGTGTTCTACCTGGGATGGCTGGGATATAAGCAGACCAAAGACACTGACGACTACATGCTGGCAGGCAGAAAGATCAATCCGCTTGTACTGGCACTGTCCTATGGTGCAGCGTTTATCAGTACATCAGCTATAATCGGTTTCGGAGGATATGCAGGAGCATTCGGCATGGGTGTGCTCTGGCTTGTGTTCATGAACATCTTCGTAGGTATATTCATAGCATTTGTTCTCTTTGGATCTAGGACCAGACGTATGGGAGTAAATCTCGGAGCAGTTACCTTCCCGGAGCTTGTGGGAAGAAGGTTCCAGTCCCGTTTCATACAGGGTTTTTCCGGTGCACTGATCACCATGTTCATGCCTCTTTATGCAGGCAGTGTGCTGATCGGCGGAGCACGTTTCATGGAAACAGCCCTCAATATAGAATATAACAGTGCAGTACTTATCCTCGCAGTTATCGTAGCCGCATATGTGATTACAGGCGGACTTATCGCAGTCATGTATACCGATGCACTTCAGGGCGGACTGATGTTCATCGGAATGGCCATCCTTTTCGTGCTTACTTATGCCAGGCTGGGAGGAATTGTGGAAGCCCACCAGTCACTCACAAACATGGCTCATCTTGTGCCTGAGAACCTGGCTGCCGTAGGACATACTGGCTGGACTTCAATGCCTGCATTCGGATCACCTGTATGGTGGACACTGTTCTCTACAATAATACTTGGTGTGGGAATCGGAGTACTTGCACAGCCACAGCTTGCAGTACGTTTCATGACTGTTAGGAATACACGCTCGCTTAACAGGGCCGTACTCTCAGGAGGACCCTTCATCTTAATGATGGCAGGAGTCGCTTATATCGTGGGTGCGCTTTCAAATGTGTATTTCCTGGATACCAGAGGTATGATCTCACTGGAAGCTGCAGGTGGCAACATCGATGTTATCATGCCGGAATATATCAATAGTGCAATGCCGGACTATTTTGTTATCTTCTTCCTGCTGACCCTGCTTGCCGCTGCCATGTCTACACTGAGTTCCCAGTTCCATACCATGGGAACGGCCATCGGACATGATTTCTACCGGGAATTTATCATGAGGGGAAAGATCGGAAAGACAATAACCATCACAAGGGCAGGAATTGCTACAACAATACTTATCAGCGTGGTGCTTGCTTATATACTCCCGATCGGAATAATCGCAAGGGCAACAGCAATTTTCTTCGGACTCTGTGCAGCGGCCTTCCTGCCGATGTACACCGGAGCCCTTTTCTGGAAACGCATGAACAGGCAGGGAGCAACGGCAAGTCTGCTCGTGGGAACCTTTGCAAGTCTTTTCTGGCTTACATTCGTGCATGCCAAGGAAGCTACCGCACTGGGTATAAGTCAGGCTCTTTTCGGTGTTGATACAATACTCACAGGAACATGGACAGTAGTTGATCCGATACTGGTTGCCACACCACTTGCATTCCTTACGGCAATAATCGTGAGCCTGGCAACAGAGCCTGATTCACAGGAGCATCTGGAAAAGTGCTACAACCGGAAAAACAGTGAATAAGCGGTTAATACTTTCACCCCACTTGGATCAGCACTTTATATTCAGAACATAAATCAGTATATAAGTGCGGGCATGATGCACACGCCCTACACGCTTCTGGGCGTGATGGATCAGCCTCTTCCCTCTTTATTTTTTGAGCGATTCATTCTCCTTTCTATTATCTAGTTTACTGACTTTGTATTAGAATCAAACAGGTAAGAAACAATGTTTCGTAGAAATGCATTGAAGATTCTACTGAAAAGTTTTATTGAAGAAAAGGACTAGACTAAGTATACACAGCACGATTGTAACGGTCACATACTACAACATTATATATCTTTAAAAAACCCATATGATTAAATTTTTGAATCTAAATTATTTTCAGTAGATTGAAAGTGCCTCATCGGCACTGATTATCTCTATTCCTATTAACTGGTTGACCTTCTCTTTGATGCTTAACAATGATCGTTCATCCACTGTTGCAAGAGGACTAGCATACTGATATGCAAGCACAACTATCGGAGCATCTTTTGGTTCTATACCCAGAGCAGTTGCCAGAGCACAATATTCAGGACGGTTACGTACTTCTTCCAAAACCATCATTTCAAAATCAATAGGTGTAAATGTAGTTTTAACAAAAGGTTCTCTGAAAATAGACCATATCGCTGTTTGAAGTTGATCCAGGTCATGCTTTTTCATTGTTAGCCCCTCTCAATACATTATTTACAACTTCTATTGCAATGTATGGAGAAACTACAGGTTTCAGATCACCCGACAGGACTTTATTTATAAGCAAAATACATTTCTCATCAGTACCAAGAAAAGCGTGGATCCATACACAGGAATCCAGAACTATCATTACTGCTCCTTAAGATCCTTGTGAGCCTGTGCATACTTCCTGTCAACGGAGTCACCTGTACTCTCAATGGAAATATTCAGTTCTTCTTTTGAAACACTCTCTCCCACGGATGTAAGCATTTCCAATGCCCTATCTGCCGATATTGGCTCCTTCCAGGCACAGCGCATAATATCAGCAGAATGGCTTGCTTCCCTGAACAGTTCTGCCCTTCTCTTGCCTAGGTCAAGATCTTCAAGGTAGTGAACTATTGCTTTTTTCACAAGCTCTTCCCTTGAATGCGCATAGCCGTCTCTGACTCTTGAATCTACCCTGCGAGCCAGATATTCACCGATATTTACGTCTGCAACAGTTCCTGACATCTAATGTATAGAATGTAGTCACCCTAAATATAAATTCTGCTTTTGAATCTATGACTTTATTTTTCGACAATTTTACCTATCATAAGACTTCCTCCCCGCTAAGAATAAAAAAGCAATTATCAAAAACAGAAAAGCAAAAACAGATTGGAAACCAGGAGCTTTTTCGACATCCTTATCTGAGTCTTTTTCTGTATCTAGACTCGTTTCTTGTTCATCAACTAACATTGAATCACCAATATCTTCTTCGGTATTTTCTACATAATCTACAAAATCACTTCCTTCTGTAGGTATGGTTTCAAAACCATAGTATCCACTATTATAAACAGCATCTTCACTAACGATTGAAGTGATATTTGTCTCATTAATTATTGTTTCATAGTACCATGGCCTTAAATTTGAAGTAGCTGAATAACTATGAGAATATTTCTTGAGTATATTTATTGCATCTTGAGAATCGACATCTTCATAAAATAAAACTGCTAGTTTTACCTCTCCATTTTCTGTCCTTGCCCAGGCAGGAACATCCAGACCATATGTTCGATCATACTTATTCTCAACAGGTATTGGTCCCATCCATCGCAAACCGCTTTCGGCCGGAAGATCTGCGGGTGTCATATCCGCAGGCATTGAAACCAGAACTGTGTATGGAGCAACACCTTCTAAAAATTGAACACCACGGTCCTGCAGCAATTGCCTCTGCTCTTTATTTGGATTGGCATAGAACTGGAGTAATACATGCTTCCTTTCCTTCGTACTGATGGACAGTGACTCATCTTTTTCCTGATTCTTCAGATTCTCACCAAACTTCATCGGTTGAGGAGTGAATTCTTCTCCGCCATAACGCTCAAAAGTATACTTGTCTGAATTGTTCTCTTCTGCACCCGTAATCGAAACGCATAGCACTAATACTAATGCAATGACCACTACACTGCCCTGTCTTTTCATACTCCCACACCTTTCAACCTCATACTCTGAATTTTTACCTAATAATAGTAAAACTTTGTTCTATAAAACAGGTAAGAAACATTGTTATCTAAGAAGAGTAGATATTTTTTATAGCAGAATAATAAAGAAAAAAAGGAGTTTATTCTATCATTATTATAAATATGGACAACTATCATTTGCTTGTGCTGATATCGACCAGTCGTTGATGAAACTTATCTGCTAAATCGGAACGCTGTTGACCGACATGTCTACACTGGTCAGCCTGTCCAAGTCATCGTATCCTTATATTCTCACAGAATTGAGGACATTGTCCTCAACCTCAAGAATATTGTCGACATTATCGAACTCGTAGTTAAGGTCCTGAGACTTGCGGTGTGTATTTTGTCCAGCAGAAGTTTTTCTGTATTGTAAGTATATGAAGTAAGCACGCCATTGGATAGTTTTTGGTGGTGGTGACTTTATCCCTTGCACTGTAGTCAAGGTTATCAATGACATCTTAAAAAATTCGTTGGTAATCCACAGTCAAAACTACATATTGTAATTACTCGTAGGAACCCCATGCCTAAGTACAGAGTAGTTCACAAGGTCATCAACACTCTTATATACCTACAAGCAAGAATATCCCCTATGAGAAACGCTCACACTTCTATTCGAAAGTTTAGCAGTAGAAAGATAGCTCGAAGTAAGAAAGCATCCTATCCTCCTGAAGAATGTTTTAATTCTGAGTTCATCAAAGAAATTGAGCAAAGCATACAAGACGTTAAAGATGGAAAAGGTACCAAGTACGATTCACTTGAAGACTTGTTTGCCAGTTATGAAAAATGACATATCGAGTAGTTACAACACCTCGTTTTGAGAAAGAGACTAAAGTTCTCTTCAAAAAGGATCCTGTTCTCTTCAACCGTTTTAAGAAAGCTGCTACTAGTATTCGTGATAATCCAGAATGCGGAAAACCTTTACGTAATGTTCTCAAAGGATATCGCAGGGTTCATGTTGGCCATTTTGTTCTGATCTATGAGATCGATGGCGACAACAACATAATTACTCTTGTAAGTTTCACTCACCACGATAAAGCGTATTGATTCATGTCCTTCCTACCAGCCTTCTCTTAATTTCAACATCTACAATTTCATAGTTTCAAATTATCCATTCAATATCTTTCATAATATAACTCATTTTCCTTTTCACGAATGTGGTTTTCAAACTCTGCCCTGAAATTTTCGATACTTGGATGTCCTTCAAACTTTTTAGCACGGAGAAACGCCAAGAATAATATTGGAACAAGCAAAGCTATCAAAATAAGACCTGCCATTGACCCACTTATTTCTGTTTTCCCGGCATGATAAAGCCCAATAAAAAATGCAACAATAGCGTAAAGTATTTGCCAGTTTTTAAAGCCGAAATCGGCATACCATTCCATTTGAGTTTTATCTAGCCACTCTTCCTTAAATATCACATTTACAGAATCAAAGACTTGCTTGTTTTCATCCTTTTTATATGTTGTAACAGAGATCTGCTTGATTTCACTTGTACCTTCAATATTTAACGATGGATAATAATGTATAAAATTTCCATAGTCTTTTGGGTCTTTCATGATATATATTGTTCTGTAGTTTTTATTCCAATAGAAATCACATATAATGTAAATGAGCTTCTCTTTTGGAATTCTGATTATAGTTTCAAATCCAAATGATTGGGGATCAGCAATGATTCTATCCATAATTTGGTTGGTGATACTCAATTGTGGATCTAGGTTTGTTACTGAATCCTCAGGTTGCTGCACTGAAGGATAAACTCTCAGAACGTTATTCCTTCTCCTCTCTGTGGATAAGTTCCTCGAATTCTTTCCTGTATTTCAGCGTGTCCGGATGTGAGTCGAGTTTATTGGCTTTGCGCTTTAAAACAATATAATATACTGGCCAAATAAATATGAATAGAAAACTTGGAAAAGCTACCATAAAACAATATCGATGCCATGGAGAATCTGATGGACATATGATCCATGCGAAATGTGTTGCAGCAATAAAAACTATCAAGAAATATGGAAGTCCAAACAGATGCCATTTCTTTAAACCAAGGCTTAAATACCATACTAATTTAGTTTCAATTCCTGCTTTTGAAAAAGCTATATTAACTGAATCAAAAAACACATACTTGTTTTCTTTTTTATTATGAGTATGCACACTAATTTCCGTAATTCCATCTATGTTATCAATTCTCTTTGATGGCTCGTAATCTTCGTAACTTATATCATCTTCTGTCTCTCTAACAAGTTTTATTGTTCGGTGATCCTTTGTCCAGTAAAAATCACAAATGGTATACACTAAATCTATTTTTGAGATTTTAGTTTGAATTTCTAAGTCTGGTTTTCGCATAACATATGCCATAAGTGTACACTCTCTGCTCTAATGCAATGACCACTACACTGCCCTGACTTTTCATATTCCCACACCTTTCAACCTCATACTCTGATTTTTTACCTAATAGTAGTAAAACTTTGTTTTATAAAACAGGTAAGAAACATTGTTACTTTGGTTTTATAATTCGGCCTTCTCCCGTTGTGATTAAAGGTTGATTTCATTTCCATAAATTTAAATACTGGTGCGTGATAACACATAACACAGTAGAACATCACGATTTTTAATTAAGTAAATGGAGATGAAAAATGCTTGGAATTGATGACCCGCAGATATGGATTGCATATATATTATGCTTCCTGAGTGCGATTGGCTGTATAATATACGGCGTAATAAACTGGAATAAAGGACAGGATGAGGAGGTCTGCTGATGGCAGTAAGCACACCTGTCCTCGGGCTTGTTGTCCTTATCTATATGATGATTATTTTCTATCTGGGATGGCTTGGTTACAAAAAGACAAAACAGACCGATGACTACATGGTAGCTGGAAGAAAGATTCACCCCTACATTCTTGCGATCTCATACGGAGCCACCTTTATCAGTACTTCCGCAATAATCGGATTCGGCGGAGCTGCAGGTGCTCTTGGTATGGGCCTTCTCTGGCTGGCATTTATGAACATCCTTGTAGGTATCTTTATCGCTTTTGTAGTATTTGGCAAGAGAACACGCCGCCTTGGTCTGAAACTCAATGCCGTCACATTCCCGGAACTGCTTGGAAAAAGGTTCCAGTCCCGTTTCATACAGGGATTCTCCGGGGCGCTTATAGGAATTTTTATGCCACTGTATGCAGGTATTGTCCTGATAGGTGGTGCAAGGTTTGTTGAAGCGACACTGAATATAGATTATGATGTCGCAGTGCTTATTCTTACTGTTATCGTCGCAGCCTATGTAATAACAGGTGGACTTATCGCAGTTATGTATACCGATGCCCTTCAGGGAAGTCTCATGTTCATCGGAATGGCATTCCTGATGGTATTTACATATATCAAGCTTGGCGGCATAAGTGCGGCACATACGGCGCTTACTTCAATGAGCGGAATGGTACCCGATAGTCTTGCAGGTGGCGGACACCTTGGATGGACCTCCATGCCGGCCTTCGGATCACCGATATGGTGGACACTTGTATCGACCCTGGTGTTGGGAGTAGGTATTGGCGTGCTTGCACAGCCCCAGCTTGCAGTACGTTTCATGACCGTCAAGAACGATCGTGCGCTTAACAGGGCCGTACTTGTCGGAGGACCCTTCATTCTTATGATGACCGGTGTGGCTTTTACAGTCGGTGCACTTTCCAATGTTTATTTCTTTGATAATCTCGGACAGATCTCAGTTGCTGTGGCCGGTGGGAACACTGACCTGATCATGCCCGAATATATCAACAGCGCCATGCCTGACATTTTTGTGGTTCTTTTTATGCTCGCATTGCTTGCAGCAGCCATGTCAACACTTAGTTCACAGTTCCATACAATGGGAACAGCTATCGGACATGACTTCTATCGTGAGTTCCTTAAAAAGGGAGATATCGGGCAGACCATAAACATAACCAAGATTGCCATAGCACTTACTATTCTTGCAAGTGTCGTACTTGCATACATACTGCCAATAAGCATAATCGCAAGGGCCACGGCAATATTCTTCGGACTCTGTGCAGCGGCTTTCCTGCCGATGTATGTAGGAGCACTTTTCTGGAAACGCATGACAAGGGAGGGTGCGATCGCAAGCCTGCTTGTGGGTACCTTTGCAAGTCTGTTCTGGCTTGGTTTCGTGCATGCTTCAGAAGCTGTCCCCCTGGGCATCAGCCAGGCCCTGTTCGGTGTTGATACAGTACTCACCGGTACATGGACCGTAGTTGATCCGATCCTTGTTGCCACACCTCTGGCATTCATTGCCGGGATAGTTGTGAGTCTTGCAACAAAACCTGCCCCAATGGACCATATTGAAAAATGCTTTGAAAACTAGATAACTTCAAGAGGGCCTCAAAAGCCCCTATCTTTTTTATTCTTACTGATCATGAGTAAACATACGCAAGACTACAGTATAGTCTGAATATTACTGATTTTATAGAAGGCAAAAGTCATATGACGAGAACTAGAGGGGATATATGTTTTTATAATTATAATCGACTTTTGCCTAATCTACTTTCGACATGATAAAATATAAACCTAACCATCGGACGCTCTGAAAAGCAAACTCTGTTACGTATTTTTATACCTTAATAGATATGCTTTCATTTATTCCCATCAGCACTACATCGGTATCAGATATTGATTTTACACATGATATGAAAATCTCAGGATCCTGTTTTATTTTTTCATAAGTATTGTAATGCATGGGAATTGCTATTTTGGGACGTAAAACCCCGACCGCATGTGCGGCATCGCGGGCATCCATGGTATAACGTCCCCCAATGGGAAGCAAAGCAACATCGGGATTATATAATTCACAGATCAGTTCCATGTCCCTGAAAAGTCCAGTATCCCCTGCGTGATAAACTGTAACATCTCCCGCACGAATTATAAAACCTGCTGCTTTTCCTCCATCAAAGCTATGCCCTGATTCATCTATAGATGAAGAATGACATGCGTCCGTCATGGAAATTGAAAAGCCATCCAGGTCAATTGTGCCGCCTATATTCATTCCTTCAGTGCTTACACCCTTTGATTTGAGATACTGTGAAAGCTCATGGATACATACAACCCTGCATCCGGTACTCAATGCAATTTCCACCGTATCACCTAAATGATCACGGTGCCCGTGAGTTACAGCAATGAGATCAGGTTCAAGATCCGAAGCTGAAACGGTTGCCGCAGGATTTTCATTGATGAACGGGTCGATAAGCAGCTTCTTTTCAGACGCGATTTCAAAACAGGAATGACCCAGCCAGGTGAGCCGTACTTCACTCATGCTAGACAATAATCCCTGTATAAATAATAATTTTGTGTCAGAATAGTTATATCCACACGATAAAATATACAAATTGAATTTATGGAAATCGGAGTTGTTGTTCACGGGCCGGATATAGTAGATTCCGGTATGGCTCACAGGATCATCGGATTGCTTCATGATCTGGGGAATGTCGAAGCCAGAATGGCAGGTACCATTGGTAAGACTGCAGTTCTTGATGCCCATATGGAAAAGATTATCGATATAAACGCTTCACTCAAACCAAGCGAATGTATTGAAGAGTTCTTTCACACAAAGGATGCCGTCTTTTTGCTCAATCAGGGAAAAACAGTCGATAACGGCCGTATATTTGGCAGTATTGTGGTTTCAAACCTTAAAGACAGAAACAGAAAACCTCTTATCCAGATAGAAAGCCCTTCTAGATCTGGTGGAGAGATCATTCCCTGGAATACTGCATCTTTTGACCTTGCAGGAAAAATGTCTGACCTGCTTGGAAGCCGACTCTCGGATATTCCCGAGATTGTTACGCCCATCAGCATAGAGGATCATGGCCACAGGATAACCAGAAAGATATTTGGAGTTCATAATGGTGAGAAAATACTGGTTAACGGTATTATCGTCGGACAGGCAATATCAGAGGATATACGCATAATCACAGAAGACGGTTTTATAACCGACATAAAAGGAGCACGTGTTAAGGAACATGGCCTGGAAAAGCTCCACAGATATGATGAAAAAAAGCCCATAGACATCAGAAAATGCTGGATAAAAAGCGGGCCCATACGAAGTAACAACTTCCTTGTCCGAAGGCACACATCTGCCCTGATGGAAAAAGGTGAGTCTTCAACCATAGACCGGATTTCTTCAGAAACGCCTGTATCCGGAATTAAAGCTGTGATCATCGACCATGAGGCTGAAAGTTGCTTCGAGCTTGCAAGTGGCGCGCAGGTTGCAATTACCGTGGGAGATGATACCACTGAAATTGCCGGAGATATTCTCTACAGGTTGAAGATACCGATCATAGGGATAACCGACGGGGATCTTGATGGATTTTCCCATAGAAAACACATCTATCCCGGATCTGTTGTTTTCAGGGTCAAGGAAGGGTATGATGATGTTGTGGGAAGGATGATAGGATCAGAGCTGTTCCAAGGGAAGAACAACGCTGACTTTGATTCAATCACACAGATCAAGTACCTTGTCAGGGAATTAATTAACAGTTATATAAAATTCAGTACAAATTATTAATTTTTTTTCTGTTTAAATCTGAGCATATATAACTTTAAATATAATAATTGCATATTATCTACTAGAGCTCTATTATGAGCAAGATATAATAAAGGGGTTATTATGAAAGACTATGAAGTCAAAATACTGGATGACACAGACTACAAGTTCATTGAAGCTTTGAAGAGTCTGGGCATGTCAAGGAACGTCGCAACAACACTCACCTATCTCTCAAATGTGGAGGAAGCATCCTCACAGGAAATTGAGATGAGTACCGGCCTCAGACAGCCGGAAGTAAGTGTTGCTATGAGACAGATGCGCGAAAGGAACTGGATTGATGTCCACAACAAGAAAGCCGTTGGCAAGGGCAGACCTACAAAGATCTACAAGTTGTCTGCACCTGTTGAAGACATAATCAAGCACTATGAGCGCAAGATCATAGAAGACACAAAAACAACGATGGATGCCATCACAAAACTGAAGAACATCACACGCAAGATGTGATTCCTTCTTTTGTGCCCGGTTTTATTTAACCCTGGGATGCTATGTACATTACGGTTAAATTGCCGGACACGGCCATTCCATCTAATGGAACGGCCTGCCCTTCTTTTAAAATGAGAACTGTTTCCTGATTGATATCAAGGATTTCCAGTACTTTTTCATAGGTGGTGCCTTCCGACACTTCCAGCTCTCTGCCGGAAGCATCGGAATTGAGAATTTCAATATCTAATTGTATGTTCAATCTGTGCTTTCACCGCCTTCAGATTTAAGGTCATCGAGGTTTTCTTGAATCAGTTTTTCTTCAAATTCAATGTTTTTCTTTTCACCTTTACGTTCATAACCTCTTTTCTGGAACTTTGACATACTAAAGCACCTCAAATATCATCTGTTTCGATAGGCTTTAATCCTTTCGGACCCAAAAGCAAAAGTGTACTCCACACAAGTATACTTGATTATCCGAATATAAGGTTCGCAGTCTTTTCATAGAAGATTCTGCAGACCACCAGTATATTAATATTATATTAGACGTTAATTAAAAACAGAAACAGCAGCTGAGTCATATATATGAATGCGGGGAAAGAAGTTCAGCTATCCAGAGATTTCCTGAGAACACTTGAAGGTAAAAGCTCCCTTTTCCTGTATGGAAAAGCGGAAATACCTGCAAGTATGGGTGATTTGATCACTGACTATTGCAACTTTTTTGACGGATCAGTACTACATCTGTACTGGAGCGAATCCCCCGATATGATTACAGGGCCGGTTGATTGTCAGATAACACAATTCAGTATTTCCCGGAACCTTACAAGTTCAATGATAAAGCTGGAAAGGCTGCTTGCAGACAAAAGCAGTCTGATAATTTTTGACAGTCTTGATGAGCTTTCACTTGAACTTGGTAGGAAGACATGTTCCAGGTTCCTTTCAGTACTTCTCCGCAAAGGACGTGAGCAGAACAGGACGATCATTTCATTTTACAGAGAAGACCTGAACACATTGGACCATGATTCAGAACAATACATCACCCGGTCATTCGATGAGGTCTTCAGGATAAGCGATAGCAGCATATATAGCCAGGACAAGAATCTTCAAGATCCTGAAATGTCATTGTCCCGGGAAAACTCATCAAAAGAGGATATGAATACTGAAATGGAAAAAATAAAAGATATATTCAGACTCACACCTGAAGAAAAAGAAGAACTGGATAAAATAGCCGGTGACAGGGTTCGTGAATACAGTATTTGATGTTACCGGATACAAAAAACAAAAAATATCTATCGTAAAAATTGAGAAGCGAAAAGCCTTTAATTCATACGAGCTTTTCAGCAATTGATCTTAACTGTAAGCAGTAATCACATTCGGGATCTTCTTCCATTACAAGCTTTCTCGACCAGGCACGTGCAACGTAGTCATCGAAGGCTATTGAACCAAGCAGGTCAGTCCCAAGTTTGTTGCTGAAGTCCTTTATCACTTCATCTATTTCCTTTTGCTTATCCCCGGGCGTTCTGTTAAAGAGCAAATTGGCCCTTGTACCCAGTTTTTCAGCCATGCTGGAAAGTATGTATGTCCCTCTGATATCCTGCACATCAACGGTGCAGATGATAGTAGCCTTGTCAACAAGGTTCATGGTCAGAAGGCTTGAGCGATTAATACCCGGACTGCAGTCAAACAGTAAGTGCTCAATACTGAGATCCCTCTGGAGAACTTTGATAAGCTCGGACATCTTTTCCCTTGCCTCACCGGGTGTGTTGAACAATGAAGAGATATCTTCTTCGCAGGCCCTTGTGGGCACTATATAGAGCTCAATACCCTCATGATCGTGTTTGTAGACTACATCCTGTGCCCTGCATCTGCCCTGCAGAAAATCGATCAGCGTCAGGTCATATTTGATATCAAAAAGGGAGTGAAGACCCGGACCGTTTACATCAGTGTCCACAATACATACCTTGCTGCCATCTCTGGCAAGCAGCACTCCCAGGTTTCCCACGAGAGTGGTCTTTCCAGTACCGCCTTTATATGAATGGAAACTCAACAGCATCCTCTCACCCCAGTAACTGATCAAGTTTATCCTCTACTTCCTCTACTGCAGACCAGTGCTTATCCTTATCCTGCACAGCCTTCTTCTTCATAGAGTAGTATATCTTCTTCCCCTTCCTCTCTCTCTCAAGCCAGCCTCCCCTGTACAGCTCATTCAGGTACTTGTTCTCAATGGACCTGTGCCTTCCTGTGACATCACTTACTTCATCGGCGGTACAGGATTCCAGTTTTGAGACGGCAAACAGTGACTTGCGGATCGAATCGGGAACCGTAAGAAAAACTGCCATCTTGTCTTCAATTGGCGGAGAAGAGTATGTTTCAAGTTTAGAAAGACGTGACTCCAGTAATTTTAAACGCCTGTCAATATCATACAGATACTCCAGAATATCAGTATTACTTTGTGGATCAGACATAGTTATCAACACGATAAAGTGAAATTTCTACTCTTTATCAAATTTAATAGATGTGATAATATATAAGTCTACTTAGTTTGTCTTATCCGTTTTACAAAGGTAATAAAACAATATTCGAATTTTTTTTTAGTTCGACAAATATATAAATAATCACGCCATACCTTGGTCGGGAGATTTACATGAGAAGTTCATCTTTTATACAGGGACTTGATGAGGTTCTCTGCGGAGGGTTTATTCGTCCTTCCGTGACCCTTGTTGCAGGAAGTGCAGGGTGCGGGAAGACAAATATCTGTTTCCAGTCACTTTTCGAAGCTGCAAAGCGTGGAGAGAACTGCGTATACGTATCCCTGCTTTCAGAATCCAGATCAAAGATCATACGTTCACTCTCATCCTTTGATTTTTTCAGTGAGGATGTTATAAATACAGGAAAACTCCGAATCTGTTCCATCAGTGCGGATACCATCGCAGAAGGCGATTTTTCAATATTTGAATACATACGGGAGCACGTACTCAACTATTCCCCTTCAAGGGTTGTCATTGATCCGATAACGATACTTTCCGAGATTGACAGCACCTTTGAAGAAAAACAGCTGAGAAGTTGTGAACTTCGTACCTTTGTCAACAATCTGTTCTACGAATTCGAAGAAAGAGATATACTCCTGCTTGTAACAGGAGAGATCCCTGAAGAGTCCATCGCTTCCAGTACATGGTCTTACATGGTTGACACTATCCTTGAGCTAAAGAGAAAAAAGGAAAATACGAACATACACCGCTATCTCGAAGTGATCAAAACAAGGGGAAGCGACTTTGTTGCAGGAGAGCACTCATTCCGGATCGAGTCTTGTGGAATTAATATGATATAAAATCACACGTTACAGACAATTAGCTGTCAGTTAAGGTCCTTTAATTCCCGGTGACTGTGCTGCTTTATTATATTGTTGAGCCGCATACGTACGGTTTTTAATTTCTCCTCTGTAGTTGCATATGAGAGTATATCGACGATCTGATCGATCATGAAGTGGTAATCACGTTCCGTACCCGAATCCCTGAGCCTTTGTAGTGCGGCTTCCGACACTTCTTCTGTCCACTCCTCATCACTGTAGTAGACCTTATCCTCTACTTCCAGCTTTTTCCTTGCAACACTGTTGTTTACCCTTACAAAGATCAGCTCAACCACATGCGGATCACCCACAAAATCGTTCATGAACTGCATTATATCCATGACAACTTCAAAATAGGGAATCTCAGGATTCTCACATTCCTTGAAAAGCTGGGATAGCTCCCGGCGGATATTATTTTCAATAGGTGCCACAAGCTCACCGACTATTTCATCAATAAACTGCGAACACTCATCCACAGTGGTCTTTGAAGATACGGAATGAGAATTTTTGACCTGAACATTGTACTTACCATAATATTTCAACAATCCTTTACGCAGTCTCAGAACATCCAGGTTCATAAAACACCTCGACAATATATCTAGGATTTTACAGTAAATTTATTTAAAAATGAATTCATTTCCTTCAAGAGCTTTCCATCGACAAGATGAGTTGAGCTTTCCAGCAGTTCTTTAAACCTGTTAAGATCTCTTCTGCTTATGCTTTTTCCCATATTCGACTTGAACATCAGTGACTCATAGGAATCTATAAGCTCAGGCATTACCATGCGAGGATAGTTCTCTGCAATGGTTTTCAGAAGAACCCTTGCTTTGGGATATGACAGAAGCAGGTAATCCTTATAGCGCGCAGAAACCGTGCAGTCGTTCTCACTGATCGTTATAAACATGAGTTTCTCTCTGAAGAAACGGGCAGCCTGGAAATTATCCGGCAATGTTATTACACTGGATTTCAGACTTTCCACGGCAATTGCAAAAAGCAACCTGCCTATTCCTATATGCCTGAAAGAAGGATGGACCTCTATACTCCTGAGCAAATATACAGGGCGCTTCACAACATTTTTCTTTCCCCTGTGTATCCTCTCTACTTCATCGGCTATCTTTTCGAATCGTGCAAAACCTAAAAGCCTTGCATTGTCATCTGTGGCTGCAAAGAGGGCATGGCCCGAGCTGATAGACCTTTTAAGAAGGAACTCATAAGGCATACCGAATTTCTTATGGAAATAATTGAAACCGGATAGACCTGTCCTGCCAACTTCAATGACAAGATCATCAACTGCTGATTCAGAACCCAGCAATCCGTAGGAAACATTGCCAGCCCGGTGTAACACAGACATATTTTTAACAGACATTTTAGAATTCCACGCTACATTCAGACATTCGCCAGCTCTTTCAGGGAGAGATACGTATACCTGCCCTTCTTGAAAGATGTCAGCAACTGTGCCTGTTCCATGGTATCCACAATAGAAGAGAGCTCATCAAAGCCGATCTCGCATCCCCTTGAGTTCACCTGATTCTCAAGCTGTTTCAGGGTTACGGGACCAAGGCTTGCCAGCTCCTCAATGATTAACTGTTCATAAGCTCCAATGTTTGACTGTGGGCCGGTATCTACCGGATCCTCCTCAACAGCCGGAGTATCGGATATATCTGTTACATCTGGTACTGCCGGAGTGGTATTCTGCAGAGTTTCCATCTGTTCGCGCAGTTGTATGACCTCAGAACGGATGCTTTCCAGCATTTCAACACTTACCATTGATTCCTGCTGCTCCTTCATCGACACAAGTGAACCCTTCAGTTCTTCCCTGAACTCATTGATGGAAGCTGAAATATCAAGGATTTCAGAGCGATCTGCTTTGGATTCTAGATGCTGCTCGAACTTTGAGATGTCCACCTCGACTGAACCTGAAGAGGGAATTCCTTCTAAGCCCTCTGAAGACATAAGTGATGCAAGGTTATTATTGAGTTTCTTCAGGGCTTTTGTATGCAGATTGACAGCCTTTGCTATATCCTGGATCTTGCCGTTGATCTCTTCGATACCTTCAGAATTTGATTTGATATCATCAAGTTGAGTGTTCTGAAGTTCGGCTATGAAGGTCATATTCTCTGTGAGATTGGAAAGCTCTTCACTGGCGTTATTGATCTCTGACCACAGGCTTTCTATGGATTCCTCATGGACAACCACTTTCTCAACTGTATATTCACGGCTTCCTGTTTCCACAAAGGACCGGAAGTCCTGTGAATTGTAATTCGGAATATGCTGGGATAATAATTTGAATAATTCAATATATGTTGAATGTATCTGTTTTACAGAAACAAGTTTTGATGAAGTGGCTTTTGAAAGCCCCTCCACACGGAAGGTTCCGTTCTCGAACCTGAAAAAGTCCACACCTGCACTGAAATTACGTACCTTGTCCCTGGCATCTTCAATAATTTCCGCGGATTCCTTATCGCCGAAGATATTGAACATCGCGTCATAAAGATCGTTCAGGGTTTTTGCATAGGTGATCTCAAGTACTTCCGGCGGGACCTTTGCCGCATCAAGTGCTTCTGCGTTGACAGAATCCTCCGCCTTTGCTACCCTTCTCAAACGTTTAGAAAAAAGATCAAAGTCCTTTCTCAACTGCTTAAACTCATTCCGATCGGATCTTGATGAAAGCTCTTCCCTGATATGTTGCATATTCTCAGATTGCTCATTGAAACTGGTATTGACCTTTTCCTGAAGTTCTGCAAACCTTGCTTCAAGGTCCAGATATTTTTCTTCCAGCTCGGAATAGGGCAGATCTTCCGATGATACCTGTTCCACCCTGGGACCTTCTGCCATATAACACTCATCGGGATCAGAATCCGGATCAATCATATTTTCATCCTGGAAAGAACTAGCATCATTTTCTTCGTGAGTATCGAATCCGTCGGTTTGTGCAGGCTGAATATCAGCATCACCCTCGGATAATTCCTGATCTGTGCCAGGACTGGCATTTTTCTGATACTCCGTGACAGATGCTTCCGGAGATCCTTCAATATTGTTAGGACCGTCTGTGGAATAATTATAAGCAGCTTCCATTAACTCTGAATCATCCTCAGGCGAGATATCCTCACTGTCTTCGGATCGAACATCAGTTTCCCCGGATTCTGCTAGCATAAGATCCTCTCCATGACAGCATTCGGGAACTATGTCAGTATCACTACTCACGATGGCACCTCATACGAATGACTCCAGTTTGTGTTTGATATCAGGTATCCATTCAGCTTCACACATATCTGCAACATAATCACCGTGAAGGGGTCTTATCTGATCCCTTATGATCATCTCGACAAGCAGAGGCCACAAATCTTCAGTCATCCACTTGGGAGTAGAGGCTATTTCATTGAAGGCCATGGCAAGTACCTGCTCTACTTCACCTCTTCCCATAACGCCTGTGATCTTCTCCTTAATATCGGCAAGAATTTCCATATTCTTTTTGTACTCGGAAGACTGGGTATACATCTCATTGAACACTATTTTTGAAAGCTCACGTAGCTCGGCTGCGACCTCATCCGAATAGTTGGAAAGCTCATCAGAGGTCATGGGACGTTGTTCAAATATATGCTGAACTACCTGTCTTGCCACCTCGATCTTGGCCATATCTTCCGAAAGGTCTGCCTTGCCAGTAAAAAGTGATATCAGGAGTGCTCCTTTTCCCACAGAAGAGAATATCACCGTCCCGAAATCATATTCGATGACCGACTGGCGAAGTCCCATCGCAAGCTGCTGGCTTACATGAAGCAGATTATGGCTTATCAGATTGGTCAGCTCGAAAATCTTTGCACCTATGCTTTCCGGGATATACGAAGCATAGATCCTGCCATCTGCACCTGCAAACAGAAGTACGTCTACCTCACTGGCCTTATAGGTCCTCTTTAACTGAGAGACCAGGGCAAACTTCAGAAGAGATACATCTTCCAGATCATCCTTTGTCTTTTTGGCCACCAGCTTCACCGCACCTTAAATCACTGTAACATTTCTTCCAGCTCACGCAGATCGTTGATCTCTATCAGATCCTCGTCATCGTCCCCGGCTTCACCATCTTCAGCCGCTTCCACAGGTTCATCAGGAACGGCTTCAGCAGATTCCGTTGTCTCCGTAGAGGATAGATCATCTACGTTAAGTTGCACATCCGATGGTGCGCTCTCCTCCTTTCTGCGGGCAATCTCCTCTCTTGTGAGTGCATCGGTAAGTCCCTGGGATTCAAAGAATATCTGCAGTGTTTCCTTCGGGGAGAAAGGATATGACCAGTTCTCCTTTACATATGCAAGGCGTTCCAGCACCGTTTCACTTGCTCCCAGATCTGCTGCTGTTCTGATGGCCTTATCGAATAGATCGTCATACTTGCGCATATCCTCCGCAGATACGAGAGGCGTTGTCCTTACAACAACTCCTATGCCACGCACAAAGATATATGGATACACTTCCTCACCGTGTCTTGTTGCACGCATCTTCACGATCTCAAGCGCCCTGTTAAAAGCCCCGCCAATGGGACGGTATGTAAGGTGCACTGCGCCGTCTGACATGTATATGGGAATAAGCACATCCTCACCGATGGTCTCACCGGGTGCTGCGTGTTCCTCAGTTGTGATCAGGACCGGTCCGAGCTGTTTCATGGTGTAGAAGAGTTTGGTGATGATCTCACGCTGTTCCTGCTTATCATCAACCGCCCATATTAGAGGAGTCAAAGGGTCTATGACAACACGGGTCTTTACCGAGAAGTTCTTGTTAGCCTCGACCAGGGCAGGCAACTGTTCATCTACAAGCTTTACGAAATCCTTACCCTTAGAATGGAAGAAGAAAAGCTCTTTTTCATAGAACTTATCCAGATTGAAACCAAGCATCCTTGCTTCACGCAGGATCTGCTCAGGTGGTTCTTCCATACTGATGTACAGTGCATTCTCGCCATGTTCCAGACCGTAGGTGAGATACTGCATTGCGAACGTGGATTTTCCCGTACCACTTGAACCAACAACGAGCAGTGTAGTATTCCCGTGGGTATTCTTTCTTCCTGATTCATTCCAATTCCTCCAGACCCATGGTCTCACCTTCGAACTCCAGCATATCACCCTTCTCGATCGCCAGGATCAGAGACTCGTTGCTGTCAAAAGGGAAACTTTTCTCGAGATATATGGATTCGACCGAGGAGCCCATCACAAGCATTTTATCACTTATGTCAATCCATCCGGCTTCGCTTTTCTGCAGCACGTTATTCAGTAATACGTTATTGTTATCATGATCTATTTTCACACATATTCCCCTGTAATGTGATTTTCGTGTAATCACACGAACGTTTTCTCCGATAAAGTCTGACAGATGATCGTCAAACGGATCTTTTCTGATACCCGGCATTTTTCAAGCCTCTTGGTTTTTCTTCATTTTAGCCATAAGTTCGGCAAAGCTATCCGTTTTTTTGGCCTCTTCCTGTAATTTGGGATTTTCCTCTTTTGCTGTACTTGTTGCAGGCGGAGCCTTTTCCGCCGGAGTATCCTGGATCTTCTGAGCCATCTCACCAAAGGCCGATCCGAAGGTACTGTGCTTTGAGGCAACAGCAGCAATTTCCTCTTCCTTTTTCCAGGGCGGATCGAATATCTTTTCCTGGACTTTCATGTTGCCTGCAAACTGCATGTAAGCATTACCGATCTCAGAGAGCTTACCGTTATCCAGCAATTTGTACACTGTCAGCGCCTTGACCCTTTCAATAAGCTCGTTCTGGTCCACTGGAGGTCGGACTCCCGATAAGATCATCTTGTCCTGCTCATCCAGCATTATCTGGTAGGCTGATATAGGCTGCAGGGCTACCTTGAACTTGCATACAGGATCACCGTTCTTTATACACTCGGTCTCTTCCACGGAACATTCAAGTTCAAGTTCCTCGGTAAAGAACCTGTGCAGTGCATCGGTGGTGGCAACACATACTTTCTGGTTGTTCAAAGCAGGATAACAGTTGCATATGGGGTTATTCGGAACAGCGAAAATATAATTCATGGGCGCATACGAAATAAGTTGCATTGACCCGAGTCCGCTCTCATTGAACAGCTTCATATGGAACTTATGCAGTGAATTTGATCTGATAGCATCGATTGTAAAGCATTTCAGGAACTTGCGAGTCTCATTCCAGGGAACCTTTGATTTTGGGAATCTTTCGCTTATATTCTGCTGAACCTTGAGAAGTGTGCCAAAAATACCCTTCCATTGATAAACAAATATAAAATTAGGGGTAAGCAGAAAAGTACTTAAAAAGCAATAAACAGGAGCTTATTTCTTCAACGGAAGGAAATAGCGCTCAGTACCACACTGCAGGCAGACAAAGGCGGTTCCGCACCTGGAACCTTCCTGAAGGAACTTTCCTGCAGAATAAGCACCGCATTTGCATGGAGTCATCATTTTCTGATCACCTTTGAACTCTCCTTCCGTATCGTTTACTATCCGATCCTGTACAGGGAGATCTTCAGCAGCCTGAGAATCATTATCTTCAGAACTGTCCTCTGCTTCAGAGTCAGCCCTTTCCTGAGTAACTCCATCATCCGGTGATCCCTCCATATCAGCAGATCCATCCTGTTGTTCGCCCGGGTTTTCAACAATGAGCTCTTTTGGGAACTTCTTCTGCCTGGCAGAGAGGATATTTGCGTTGAATCTGTCCATAATAATTGATTTAAGAGAAGGCTTCCTCTCTTCGGACAGTATCAGGTAACCGGGATGATCATTCAGGTTTACCGGACTATGGATATCAGGCAGAATAAAGCCAAGGGATTCAAAGAATGCACGAGCACTTGCATTGACCGGTTTTGTAATCATATGGCCGGGAAGGAAGCGGGAAACCATAACAAAGAGATCTTTTCCATGACCCTTTCGGGAAAGTCCGGGGGAGATCTCGATGGCTCTTAGTACAAAGACAGGTCTGCCATCGGCAGATGGTTTGTTCCATTTCTCGTTCATGGTCCAGCCTACGATTTTTCCATGAAAGATGATTAGCATTAAGAAAACAGAAGGTCTTTTAAGCCAGCTCCTGAAATTTGCTGTATAGTCCGCCATTCCAAGATGTTTCTTAAAATATTCAAAATCACCGATCCTCAACTTGTCAAGTTCAGAAGAGTATTCCAGAATGCAGAAAGTTAAGCCATCGTCAGTTCTTGCAATCTCGATCATCTTATCACACCCTGGAGTTGACACTGAATTCCCAGTAGGGATCAAGTATCATTCTTAATTTAGAAAGCTTTTTTATAAAAATTTTTCTAGTGCTGGTATCCCTGCTTGCCAGAAGATCAACCTGGTCCACCTCATCAACTACGGTCTTCCTGCCCATAAGCCCTTCGATAACTGCAAATACAAGCAGGCCCAGATCATCATGATAGCCCCCTTCCAGAAGACAGACAGTATTCCACCTTTTTGCCAGCTTTGAAACAATGTGATAGTAACCATCGACTGTAAGATCAAGCTGTGCAAGTGATTCCTTGTAATATGAGTCAAAACCACATTCAAGGATAACTATATCAGGATCGAACTGTTCCAGTACTTCAATTACAAATTCATCAAAGAATATTGCATATTCAGAATTCCCAGACCGCGGAGGCATTTCCATGTTAATACAAAAACCAAGTGCTGGATAAACACCAATATCCTTTGTGAAACATTTATATGGATACAATGTTGAAGGGTCCTGATGAACTGAAATACAGAGTACATCAGAGTCGTCAGAAAAAATACTGTATGTCCCGTCAGAGGCATGCGCATCAATATTGATTATAACAATCTTTTCCAGCCCGTGTTCTGCCTGCAGGTATCTTGCCAGAATGGCCGAATTATTGAAGACACAGAACCCACTCGAATTTGAGATCCCGGCATGATGACCGGGCGGCCTTATTAGTGCGAATGAGTGATCACAATTTCCCTTTGCAACAAGTGAACCTGCTTTGAGAACACAACCTATAGCCTGCAGCAATACATCAAAGGAAGCATCACAAAGATATGTATCCGTGCCAAGCTGTCTGGCAGACTTTTTTGTACTTGACCGTACAAGATCCACATATTCTCTGACATGGACCCTCAGGATATCTTCTAGCAGAGCAGGGTCGGAATTATACACAGAGCAGGTTTCATTGTTAAAAATATCTTTTTTAGCAAGATAATCAAGAATTTGATTCAAGCGGTCCGGATTCTCAGGACCCGGAAAACCGTTTAGAACTGGATCGTGCAGATCATGATTTTCGTTATAGGTAAGACCAATGTGTACCATCAGACACCTCATGCCGGCAAAGATATTATCTCTTTCAGTTCTTCGAGCTTCTTTTTTGTTTCAGCAAGAATCTGCTTTTGCTGATTTCTTTTGAAACTGGAAATCTCCGGCTTATCCTTCACGGGGTTTTCTTCACCAAGCAATGCACTCAACACGCTATGACACAACTGCCCGTTAAAGTCATGATAGCCCCCTTCCATCATGAGAACAAAGTTTTTCTTATAAAGGGACCTGAGCATAGATGTCATTTTGTAAAAGCCCTCTGATGTGAGGCTCAGGCCTATGTTCTTTTCTTTATAATATGCATCGAAACCACAGGAACAGATAACAAATTCCGGAGCAAAGCTCTTAATCAGAGGCATAACAACTTCTCCAAAAGCAAGTTCATAATCCTCATCTCCTGCTCCTACAGGCATTTCCACATTTACCGTATAACCCTTGCCTGCTCCTTCCCCGGTTTCTTTTGAGAAACCTTTTCTGGGATAGAATCCATGCGGGTCGCGATGCAGGGATACAAGCATGACCGTGGGATCCTCATAGAATATATCCATGGTCCCATCCCCTGCATGTGCGTCCCAGTCTATGACCATAACCTTTCCCACACCCTTCTTTTTCTGCAGGTATCTGGCAAGGATTGCTACGTTGTTAAAGAGACAGAATCCACCGTATTTGCTTCTGCTTGCATGGTGTCCCGGAGGCCGGGTCATCACAAATGCATAAGGGTATTTACCTTCAGCCACAAGAGAACCTGCCTTAATGGCAGCTCCGGCAGATGTCTTCGCAACATCATATGATCCGGGTGTCATGTAAGTGCTATCACCAAGGAAACCACCTCCTGCAGATGAATAAGACCTCACAAATTCAACATATGAGTCATCATGAGCCCTTAAAAGATCTTCTTCTGTAGCCATCTCAAAATCACTGGTCAGAGTACACTGTTCACGTTTGAAAATACCGCTTTTTTCAAGATACCACATAGCTTTGATCAGACGTTCCGGATTCTCATGTGCCTTGATAGAAAGAGAAGACGGATCATGTTCCAGATGTTTTTCACTGTACAGAAATACAATTTCAGGATCAGAATCATCTGTTGTGCTTTTCTTCAAAGAAATGTCCGCAGGAGTTTGCTTTTCTCTTTCATTTATAACTTCAGTTTTTCTAAAGATATTCTGGTTTTTACCAATCGGGTTTCTGGCCTTTGAACTAATCGCCTGTTTTCTCTTTAGCTCCTCCAGAATCTCCGCTTTTGTGTCTTTGCTGCCATACTTCTTTACAATAGATTCTTTAAGCAAAATATCCCGGTCAGGTGAAACTGAATCTGATATCGAGTCCTTTTTTGAAACAGTACCAAAAGAAATATCCTTTTCACTGGAAAACGGATTTTTAATTTCCACATTGACATCAGAAACTGTTTCTTTTTCCAAAACCTCAGTTTTGTTTTCTTTATTTTCGGTGACATTTCGCATGACCTCAGTTTCTTCATCCATTATTTCAGGATCAAGAACCGTTTCCACCCTTGATTTCGTAGAGGATTTCAAAGCTTTCTGAACTATCTGCGCATATCTGGAATCATCTTCATCCACTGGTGAGCCTTTTTCCTCATCAATTTCAATGTCAACCGACTGGTATTCAATTTCTTCAAATGCATCTGAAAACAGATTGGTGTCAAAATTAACCTCTGCTTCAGAATCATGAACATTCAGGTCTTCTGGTTCTCCATTAAAAGTTTCAACTTTTGTTTTAACTTTTTCAACTACAGATATTTCTACTACCGATGCTTCGGATTCCGCACCTGTATCCTCATCAATTTGCCCTTCGTTAAATGTTGAACTGTTAGACTCATCCAGTTCATCTTTTACAATATCAATCAGTGATCCATTCTGCACGCTGTCCTGAGCAGAACCTTTTGGAGAGCCACCTGAAAAATGAGACGATATTGCCTCATTTAACTTTTGCCTGAGAGCATCCGGATCATTCTTCTGTGATTCCCCTACACCCTTTTCTCCCTGTTTTTCGGTCAAAGAATTGTCACCCCGCAAAAGGTATTATTGAACCTGTATCCATACAGGGTCCAGTACACCTATGTATTTCGTACCCATATACTCGAAAACCGCAGTAGGTTCTTCTATGGACGTCCAGCCTGCGACCTTGGGTTTGATTACCCATGTCTTCTTTACGGTTTGTCCCGGAGCGATATTATCAAAGAAGAGATTTATATTTTCAACTTCCACAGTGTTCCCGAACTTGGCTTTGACCGCAAAATTCTCATATGGCTGCTGGGCAAAGTTCTTTACCCAGACATCCACGGTTGTATTCTTACCGGCGGTAACTCCCTGAGCAGGTATTATCCTGACATACTGGGCAATCACCTCTTTTTGCATAGCAGTTGCTCCGGAAACATCTATGGTCCTGCTACTCTCCTTTTTCTTTGATTTGTCTTTCCTGTCAAGGTAAACTCCCATACCTAGCATAACGAAAGCAAATGCAGAGATCACAGGAGCATTATCTGCGATCGTATCAACGGGCGTGGACTCAACCTCGATGTCAACAACCTCGGCGTCCTCAACTGTAAGGGGAGCATTGAACGTAACCCGGGTTATAATCCAGCCCAGATCGGTATTCTGTAAACCGAAATAAATAGGCATCGTCTTTGCTTCATCTAGCTGATTACCTGTCAGGTCAACCGAGGAAACACTGCATTCTGCAGTTACAAAAGCCAGCTTATCAACAACCTCCAGAGAGACGATTTCTATATTGTTAATACTTCCCGGTTCGATTCCCTTGTTTGCAAAGATCATCTCTACACTTGCAACAGCCAGAAAGTCCTTCCCTTCATACATATTATATGCCGAATTGAAGTCACCTTCATTAATAGCCTCTAAAAAACCTGTTACTGTATCCGACACAGCTTCTTCCGGAGGCTGGCTTGCACAACCGCTTGACGCTACAAGAAGAAATATGATTAGCAATATTGAAGGATATCTGGAATTCATGTAAGCACCTGAAGGATTATATTTTAAGCATATTTAATATTAATAATAATATACTATGTAGAACTAGTACTTAATTATATTCATACATATAAAATAAAAATATAAAAATTAATAAAAGTCAGAATCAGGAATACAGAAAACTAAATACAGACATATCTGCAAGGAAAAACCCATTCCTGATATCCATTGAAACTGCATACTCATATGTGAGTCGGTCATCCACATTAAATGAACGAATACCACTCACACCTTCCAGTATAATTCTGTCATTCTCTACCGATACCGAAGAGTTATCAAGCCCATCATAAGAATGCAGTTGTGCATCCTCCGGGAGAGTGATACTCATATGGTTTATAGAAGGATGACCCAGTATCCATATATTGTGGTTACCTCTGGAAAATGAAGAATTTGTTCTATAGTTAATAGAAACTGTTACGCTCATATCAGACGTATCCACTTCACCGACTTCGCCATTCAGCTCTATATCGAATGAGTCCATAGACAAGTCCGTATTTCCGTCGTCTGCTATGACATATCCTCTGTATTGATCCAGTTTTTTACCCTGGAATGAACTAAAGAAGAATTCAGTTTCCGATGAGTTTACAAATCCGTCTTCATTGATATCAAGGGATTCCTTGAATTCTCGGGAATCATTACCGGAGTAGTACTCATGTATGGCAAAATCAATCGTTTGCCCGGATATTCTTATATCATTTGTAAATGAAGATTCACCTGATGCAGTGAGCATCAGGCATAGACTCAAGCACATAACGAACATGATCACTCGTTTTACCAGCATACTGATATCTCCATTAAACTGCATTTATGGATATAGCTGTATGGTTTCCTTTGTTCCGTAAGATGACGGAGTCAGGAATTCAGCGACTGTGGTTGCTCCTGCTTCAGGAGTGAGCACCATACTTACTGTGGTACGCGGCCCTATGTCCAGATTTGAATCTTTTTGTGATCCACTTACTGATATACTGTCTATAGTGGAATAAGACAGATCCCCGTCAGAAACCGCAGATACATAAATCGTCACCAGATCACCCTTATTCATGATCGGGTTTTCCTGTGAAAATGATTTATCTTCGTCACGTATTTTCTGCACGGTAAAGAAGTATTTTGCATTATCACCCGGAGTTCCTGATGCAGTCAGCAGTTTTTCCAGATTGGTACTTGCATTGGCATCAACAGAGAAATCAGCCATAACAGAACCATAGGTCTTGTCATTGTTAGCATATATCAGATCGTTGGTGTTGGTCCCGTCAGAGATGGTAAGTATAAGCTGGTTAAGATCAACAGGAGAACTACCGACATTAAGTCCCACCCTGATCTTCAGCAAAGAAACGTTACCTGCGATACTGCTTGAATTATCGTTTGCACGGATCCCCTCTATACTTTTGACAATGAGATTCGACGATACTTCCTGAGTAGCCTGTTTACCAGTGGACTGTGCCTGTTGTTGAAGCATACCTGATGTCTGTATCAGGACCGAAGCAGCCACTGCCGCAATGAGTACCATGGCAATGAATATAATCAGAGTACCAATACCGATCTGAGCACTGTTATCCTTACTAAGCAATTTATGAACAGATATCATAGATCCTCCTCAAGAAATCAAATGATGTGCAGTACGCACATCAATGATTTGCTTATGGATACAGTTGCACTGTTTCCTTTACACCGTATGAAGACGGAGCAACAAAGTCAGCAGTTGTTGCAGCACCAGATTCCGGTGTAAGAACGATATTCACGGTAGTCCTTGGAACAAGATTAAGCTCTGAGGACTTAAGTCCGGACAGACCGTCAGCAGTTCCTACTGTACTATAGTTTCCAGAAACTGCTGCATCAGATGTAGTGGCGATATAGACCGTGATCAGATCACCAGTGTTCATTACAGGATTGGCCTGGGAGAATGATGCATCTTCATCACGTATCTTTTCAACTGTGTAATACTTCTGAGAATTTGTCAGGTTTGTACTATCTATCAAAGTCTCACCTGTCAAAAGTGTTTCCAGGTTAGTTGCTGCTACACCACCAAAAGGATTCATTTTTCCATTAGAGCTTCCAGCACTTGCATATGATTTCTCGTTTCCTGCATATACCAGTGTGTTTGCAGTTGTACCGTCAGTTATAGAGATAACTACCTGGTTGACGTCCACAGGAGCACTTCCGACATTCAGACCTACCTTGAGTCTGAGAAGGTCAATTGTATCAGACATATTCGTGCTGTTTGTCTTGGCACGTATACCTTCGATATTCTTGACCATCAGGTTGGATGATACTTCCTGTGTTGCCTGTTTTCCGGTTGACTGAGCCTTTTGCTGCAGTACACCGGATGTCTGGATAAGAACAGCAGCCGCTACTGCTGCTACGAGCACCATGGCGATGAATATGATAAGAGTACCAATTCCCACCTGGGCCCGGTTATCTTTTTTTAAATTAAATGTTTTGTTTGCTTTCATGTACGATCTCCTATTCCAAATATATGGATGTATTTATATATTCTACAATAATATATATACGATTTGGTTGGAAATCTCAAACAACAAACACAAAGAATAAAAGCCTAGCAAATATTATATATTAACAATGTATAAATAAAAATAAGAGGGATGAGATGAGTGCAGGCCTTTTATTGAATGCGACAATTTGTTTTGCAATAACTATATCATCATTTGCCTTTGCATGGGTACTTGCACGCAGTGAAGAAGAGCATTCTGAAAAGAGCAAGCCTGCATTATGGTCACTGGTTGTTTTGTGGTCACTTGTGGGTCTGACATACCTGCCCACAACAGTAAGGATGATTGCTGCATACATGGGAAATCCGACACTGGATTTCATGATGTATAATCTGGCGGCCATACCGTTCTCATTTGTCAGTGTACCTCTTGTCTTTTTCATAATGTATGTAATCGTTGGAGATAAAAGGATCAGCGCATATACTTCACTGCTTTTTGTATTCTTCGGAGTTTCATATTTGACCTTTTTATATACCAGAGGAGTTATAGGACCTGAAGTTTCTGATTTTTCATCTCTGTTCATGATCAATAGCGATATTGCAATAAGCATATATCTCATGGGACTTTTTGTCATCCCCACCGCAATGATACTTGGACTTCTATTCCTGATCTTCCTTCAGCGTATGCCAAAACGCCTGCGTTACAGAACAGCGTTACCACTCGTAGCAATTTCTTTTGTTTTTGATTTTATGCTGACGGACATGATCACACTGATAGATGCAATGCAGCTTGCTGCCAGAATATTCGTGCTGATTGGAACAGTACAGGCCTTCCTGGCCTACTTCCCACCAATGACACTCCAGGAAAAACTCGGAATAAAAAGGTACTCATATGAGCTTTATGAGAGTCCGAAAGACATCGATGATATGAATGGTGAAGACGGAGAGGATATCGATGTCTGAAGATATAGATGTCAAGCTGGAACAGGAAGTTGCGGTATTCTATCAGTCCCTTGGAATACATCAGGGTCCGGGCGACATCCAGTACAGGATAATTCTGCGAGTACTCGGGAAGAATGAAGGCAAAATTACCGAGTTCGCTGAAATCAGAAAGTATACTGATCAGTTTGCAGACAAAGGAAGCATCGGCAGTAAAATGAAAACAGTATTTCAGCTTGAGGGACTTGCTGAAAAGGTAAAAAGAGGCGGCTATGTCATTACTGACAAAGGAATTACTGCATCAAATTTCCTCAAAGACAGCACTGCATTCTACAAAAAGAATAAGAGAATGGGCGAAATTATCGAAAGGATGCCGTAAGTACCATTTCAACTATATAAAAAATATTATTGCTGGCATCATCATTTTATTTTACTTTTAAATTGAATACGAACACCTGATTAGTACACAATTTGGACTGTAATATAATAGCTAATAGATCCAACCAATACTTAAAACTCAAATTTTACACATATAGGCTAAACATAAGTCTGATTTCAAGTATTAAGTCAGCAGACATAAATTTCATAGAATTAGTTTCCTATTTTTGTTTGAATTAGAAACCATAAATAAATTTCATAAATGTAAGAAAATCGTTTATTTTGTAATCTGCAAAAACAGATTATAGTGAACTGTTGAATGAATAAAAACAAAAAAATAAGGTGATTACTCACCTTATGGATAGAGTTGTACTGTTTCTTTGGTACCGTAGGAAGACGGTGTTACAAAGTCTGCAGTAGTTGCTGCACCAGATTCTGGTGTTAGCACTATACTGACAGATGTCCTTGGACTTATTACAAGACCACTATCCAGTAATCCACTGACACTCATGGAACCAATCTTTGAATAACCTGTGTCGCCTGATGATACTGTCGAAATATACAGTGTAACCAGATCCCCGGTATTCATCACAGGTTTCTCCTGAGTAAATGAACCGTCTTCATCACGTATCTTTTCAACCGTGAAGAAGAATTTTGCATTATCACCAGGAGGGGTCTGGGTCTTATTCAACAGTGCATTCAGGTTTGTTGACGCAGTTACAGTGCTAGAGAAGTTTGCCATCTTCGCATCATATGTCTGTTCGTTGTTTGCATATATCAGATTGTTTGTAGTTGTACCATCAGTAATGGAAATTACAACCTGATTAAGATCTACAGGAGAACTGCCTACGTTCAGACCGACCTTCATCCTGAGCAGGGAAATATTGTTTGCCATGCTGGTTGAATTGTTTTTAGCCCTGACACCTTCAATGTTCTTTACCATCAGGTTGGAAGATACTTCCTGAGTTGCTTCCTTTCCGGTTGACTGAGCCTTTTGCTGAAGAGTTCCAGATGTTTGAATCAGAACCGCTGCAGCCACTGCGGCAACAAGTACCATGGCAATGAAGATGATAAGAGTACCTATACCTACCTGAGCTCTGTTATCCATATTGAATATTTTATGATTTGCTTTCATTATAATCACCTCATTAAAAGTGTGAAATTAATCACACTCTGTTTATGGATACAGCTGTACAGTCTCCTTTACACCGTATGATGAAGGAGCAACAAAGTCAGCAGTCGTTGCAGCACCGGATTCTGGTGTAAGGACGATGTTCACGGTTGTCCTTGGAACAAGAGTAAGGTTTGAAGACTTGAGACCTGACGCAGCAAGACCATCAGCTGTTCCCACTTGACTATAGTTTCCTTTGACCGCTTCATCAGAAGTTGTAGCAATATAGACTGTGATCAGATCACCAGTATTCATCACAGGATTGGCCTGAGAGAATGATGCGTCTTCATCACGTATCTTTTCAACTGTGTAGTACTTTTGAGAATTTGTCAGGGTACTATCAATTGTCGTTTCATTTGTGAGAAGAGTTTTCAGATTGGTTGATGCAGTATCAGTAAAGTTACCCATGGCACCATTAGAGCTTCCAGCACTTGCATATGATTTCTCGTTTCCTGCATATACCAGTGTGTTTGCAGTTGTACCGTCAGTTATAGAGATAACTACCTGGTTGACGTCCACAGGAGCACTTCCGACATTCAGACCTACCTTGAGTCTGAGAAGGTCAATTGTATCAGACATATTTGTGCTGTTAGTCTTGGCACGTATACCTTCGATATTCTTGACCATCAGGTTGGATGATACTTCCTGTGTTGCCTGTTTTCCGGTTGACTGAGCCTTTTGCTGCAGTACACCGGATGTCTGGATAAGAACAGCAGCCGCTACTGCTGCTACGAGCACCATGGCGATGAATATGATAAGAGTACCAATTCCCACCTGGGCCCGGTTATCTTTTTTTAAATTAAATGTTTTGTTTGCTTTCATGTACGATCCTCCTCTTATATCCGTATATTTTTGGATATATTACTATTATATATTTAATTAATATATAAGCATTTGGTTGGAAATCTCAAACAACAAACTAGTAACATTTACACACAATGATAATATATAAATAAAATAAATATAATAAAATAGTAGACAGATATGAATTCAGGACTACTGCTAAGCGGCACAATATCTTTTGCAATCATGCTCTCATCCCTTGCATTCGCATGGGTACTGTCCAGAAACAAGGACCAGTATAATGAAAGTAGCAAACCTGCACTTTTTTCACTGATTGTCTTCTGGTCGATAGTGGGGCTGACATACTTGCCTACAGCCGCAAGGATGTTTTGTGCATACCTGAATAACCAGGAACTTGATGCTATTTTTTATTTCATAGCAGCGGTCCCTTTTGCATTTGTATCGGTCCCACTTGTTTTTTTTATAATCTATGTAATAACCGGTAGTGAGAGAATCGGAGAGTATATTGCATTCGTATTCACACTAATAGGAGCAGCCTATCTTGCCTTCTTATATAATAGTGGCATAGTAGGACCAATTGTCACCGAATGGGGATCCATTTTTATGATCAACAGTGATGCTGCCATAAATCTGTACATGATGGGACTTTTTGTGATTCCCACATCTATGATACTTGGTCTGCTTTTGTTGATACTGCTTCAGAGAATGCCAAAAAGAATACGCTACAGAACAGCTCTACCCTTGGTAGCGATTTCCTTTGTATTCGATTTCATGCTCACGGACATGATAGCTATACTGGATGTGATGCAAATATTTGCCAGGGTCTTTGTTCTTATCGGTACCGTACTTGCATACCTTGCATATTTCCCGCCAGTAACAGTCCAGGAAAAGCTAGGAATACAGGAGCAAATAGAGGACATCCAATATGCTGAACTGGTAGATTCCAACATGGAGTTCTTTTCGAAGGATAAAAGTGGGAATCACTAAACAGAACCAGTTTATCTTTAAGTAACTAAATAATAAAGCAAAACCGCTATTCTTAAATACCTTGCGTCCTATGTACGAAGTTGTACATTATAGGTCAAAAGTGGTTATTCAATGCATTCCGTAATAAACAATATCATCCAGTCTACTGAACAGAGGATATCGCAAATAAAGGAAGAAGAAGAAGCTAAAAAAAACGAATACATAGATACGGATAAGCGAGATATAGTCAGTAAAATCAACGAAAAAAAATCCCAGAACAAAGTTGCTGTCATAGCTGAGGTAAAACCGGCATCGCCTGGAAAGAAATTAAGAGACATCAATCCGGAGGATGCAGCTTTTATTGCCAGTGAAATGGAGAGGGCAGGCGCAGTGGCAATATCCGCACTTACAGAGCCTCAATTTTTCCATGGGTCCATCGGTAACCTGGAAGCTGTCAGGAAAAAAGTAATGCTTCCCGTACTTCGCAAGGACTTTATAATCAATAAGCTCCAGTTTGAGGAAGTCAGAAGTGATCTTATATTACTAATAGCAGGTATTCTTGAAGATCACCTTGAAGAAATGGTTGACATTGCCATTGAAAAAGGCTTTGAGCCACTCGTTGAAGTCCATAATGAAAATGAACTTGAAAAAGCACTTAAAACAAAGGCAAGGATCATTGGTATCAATAATCGCAATCTTAGCACGCTTGAAATTGACCTCGATACCACCCTCAAACTGATCCCGGTCATAAAAGAATTTGACAGGATCAATGGTTCACATCATATCATAATCAGTGAAAGTGGAATGCATAATGCTGACGATATTAGAAAAGTAATTGATGCCGGGGCCGACGCGGTACTTGTGGGGACTTCGATAATAAAAAGCGGCGAAATATATGCCAAAACCCGGGAACTTGTTAATGCACTTGATTAATTACGAGATGGAGGAAGATGATGAAAAAATCAATGTATGGTAAATTCGGAGGACAATTTGTTCCCGAAGTACTGATGCCAGCACTTACAGAGCTTGAAGAAGCGTATGAAAAATACAAGGATGATCCCAAGTTCCTTGCAGAACTTGATTATTACATGAAAGATTTTGCTGGAAGGGAGACTCCCCTGTATTTTGCAAAAAATCTCAGCAAAAAGTATGGAATCAAGATTTATCTTAAAAGAGAGGATCTTGTTCACGGTGGTGCCCATAAACTGAATAACACCCTTGGACAGGCTCTTCTGGCTAAATACATGGGAAAAAAACGTCTCATTGCCGAGACCGGAGCCGGACAGCACGGTACTGCAACTGCCATGGCAGCGGCTAATATGGGATTTGAATGTGAAGTTTATATGGGTGCTAAAGACATTGTGCGGCAACATATGAATGTCTATAGAATGGAACTTATGGGCACCAAAGTAAACTCTGTGGAATCCGGTTCCAGAACGCTCAAAGATGCCATCAACGAAGCTTTTCGAGACTGGGTCACCAATGTGGAAAACACACATTATCTCATTGGCTCAGTTGTCGGATCACATCCCTATCCTATGATCGTCAGAGATTTCCAGAGTGTCATAGGTAAGGAAGTAAAAGAGCAGATAATGGAAAAGGAAGGTCGTTATCCTGACTCCATAGTTGCCTGCGCCGGAGGCGGAAGTAATGCAATGGGCATATTCCATCCGTTTGTTGAAGACACTGAAGTCAAACTTTTCCCGGTGGAAGCAGGAGGAAAAGAAATGAAGATCACTGAGAAAGAAGCTTTGCATTCATCGTCGCTTTGTGTCGGAGAAGAAGGAATACTCCAGGGAGCACACACACTGATACTTCAGGACAAGTACGGACAGATCCTTGAATCAAGTTCAGTTTCCGCTGGGCTCGACTACTCCGGAGTGGGGCCGGAACTTGCCCACCTTGCGGATATTGGCAGAATCACACCATGTAATGTGAGTGACGATGAGGCATTGGAAGCATTTTACGAGCTGAGCAGACTGGAAGGTATAATCCCCGCACTGGAGTCATCCCATGCCGTGGCATATGTGATGAAGATGGCAAAGACAGGCGAACTGGGAGACCTTGTTGTCATCAATCTGTCAGGACGAGGAGACAAGGACCTTGAATCGGTGTTCAGGATAATGGAAGAAGGTAAAGAAAAAGAGGAAAAGGAGGCCTGCAAGTGAAAATAGAAGATAGATTTAACGAACTTAAACAAAAGGGAGAGAAAGCCCTTATCGCCTATGTCTGTGCGGGTGATCCTTCTGCCGAAGCTACCAGGGAAATTGTGCATTCCCTTGTAAAAGGTGGTGCTGATATCGTGGAATTGGGGCTTCCATTCTCTGACCCGGTTGCAGACGGCCCGACTATCCAGGCTGCATCCACCCGCGCACTGGAAGCCGGCATGAACCCGGACCTGTATTTTGAAATGGCAGCATCGATGGATGTGAATGTCCCTCTGGTCTGTATGACGTACTATAACCTGATCTACAAGAGAGGAACTGAGAAATTTGCCAGAGATTGCGCAAATTCAGGAATAACAGGAATAATCGTACCTGACCTTCCGGCAGAGGAAGCCGATGAGCTGCATGAGGCCTGTAAGAAGCATGGTGTTGATCTGATATTCCTCATCACACCGGTGACAACCAAATCAAGGATGAAGAATACGCTTGAGAGGACTTCCGGCTTTGTTTACATCGTATCACGTCTTGGAGTAACAGGTGAAAGAGTGGATGTGGCAGAATCCACAAAGGAGATACTCGGGCGTATCCATACCGAGGTCCCAAAAGCAGTGGGTTTTGGCATTTCCAACAAGAAGCAGGCTGCTGAAGTTATCAAAGCCGGGGCAGATGCAGTTATCGTCGGTTCTGCGTTTGTGAATATCATTGCCTCAGGTAATGATGTCAATGAAAGGATAGAAAAACTTGCATCCGAACTAAAACAGGGTTGCAGGACTTAATCAAAAAAAGAATGAAAAAGGGAGTGGGATCATTCTGCAAAGAGCTGGTCCACAAACCATTGCGGATCGAACTTTTGGAGATCATCATATCCCTGACCCATTCCCAGAAAGAGGATGGGTTTTCCTGTAATGTAGGCTATTGAGATCGCTGCTCCGCCCTTGGCGTCGGCATCCGTCTTGGTCAGGATCGAACCATCAACCGGAACCGCATCATTGAACTGGGCAGCACGTTCCACGGCATCGTTACCTGCCACGGCCTCATCAACAAATATCATAAGGTCAGGTGTGCTTACACGGCAGACCTTCTTTAACTGTTCCATGAGATTAACATTGGTGTGCATACGCCCGGCTGTATCCGAGAGCACAACGTCCACATTGTTTGCCTTTGCATGCTGTACGGCATCATAGACAACAGCAGCCGGGTCACCCTGCTCCTGGTGTTTTATTATTTTCACGCCGACCTTTTCCGCATGTATTGCAAGCTGGTCTATTGCCCCTGCCCTGAAAGTATCACCTGCCGCAACAACCACAGAATAGCCCTGATCTTTCAGACGCTTTGCAAGTTTTGCAATTGAGGTTGTTTTACCGGTACCGTTTATCCCTACAAAAACGATATGTACAGGCTTTTCAGCATCTTTTATGTATTCATCGAGATCGAATACGTTTGCGCTCATCACATCAAAAATAGCCTTTTTGAGCGCACCTTCAACGATATCACCTGTGTTCTTGCCTATGCGACGCCTTGTGCCCACAAGCTGTTCCTTGACAGATTCAACAATGGCTTCGGAGACCGACAGAGCAATATCGCTTTCAAGAAGTGCCATTTCAAGCTCCCAGAGAGGTTCTTCGAGGTCATCTTCTTCGAGGATGAACTCACGCTCGAACATAAGAGCCTTGGCTTTCTGGGCAAAACCCGTCTTTTTAGGCTTCTCAGCTTCGGCCTCTGTTTCAGCTTCAATTTCTTCTTTTTCTTCCGGTATCTCCGGCTCCTCAGCCTTTTTAAATCCTCTTTTCCAGAAAGATTTTTTTTCGCCTTTTGATTCAGTTGGCTCTTCTGCTTCTTCCTCTTCAGATACAGTAGTTACCGGAGTTTCCACCTGAGTCTGTTGAAGGTCATCAGAATCTGTTTCAGCTACTTCAGACTCTATCGGAGCCTGTGATACAGTTTCCTGTAAGCCGGATTCCGTACTTTCATCAGCTACCTCAGTTTCCGGCTTTTCGGATTCTACCTCTACAGCCTTCTCATCTATCTTGCTTCCGAGCTTTTCTGTAAAGCCACTGAGTTTTGATTTGAGTTTATTGAACACTTGATCAAACCTGCAATGAATAAAAAAAATAGAAGGGATTACTGTTGAGTCTGTCCCTGTTGCCCCTGCGCCTGTTGCTGCTGTCTGGAAATAAAAGATTCAATCGCCTGCATCTGCTGGGATAGCTGGGCCAGAGAGGCATTCATGTTCTCGTATGCCTTCTCGAGTTCTGCTTTACGCTTTTCCATTATCTGTTTTGCATCATCGAGAGGACGCTCAACGGAAACACCTGAGCCGATATCCACTACAACCTTATCAGCGGAGGTGATATTGGCATATACAAATGAACCGGAACCTATCGGGAACATCATCTCCGTGCCCTCTTCAACATTTACAAGCTCTTCGATTGTTTTCAGGACCTTAGTACAATCATCTACAGAGAATTTAACCATGGTCAACTGCTGTTGAATCGCCTCTGCACGTTTTTTGAGCTCCTGGTACTGCATTGCAAGTGCCCGGGGATCCTGTTCATTCATACCTGCCATGGATTATGCCTCTGTTATACTTTCGATACGGACATAGTTCCTTTTTATACCGTGCTTGCTTCCGAACAAAGAGTAAACCTTATCAAGAGCGTTTTTCTCATTCTGACTTTCAACTTCCTTCGTGAATTTTTCCCACGCAATTCCTGCTTTGAAAGTACCTTTAACCTGGAATGTCTTCATATGAAATCACCTGTAAAACTGTTTAGAATAAACATAACTTAGAAACCCAGCGCATCCTCGATCCTTCCAAGTTCATGCCCTGTAGTCTGGGAGCCTGCAACATAACCCTTTGAATTGGCAAGTACACCGGAACCCACCATTTGGGTACCAAAGTTACTGGTACCGACATCTACTGGCAGGTCAAATAACTCTTCCAGATTTGCTAATTCATCGTTGCTTGCCCTGGGATGTACAAGAAGTCCCCTGTTAGTTGCGACCCCTGCCATACCTACAGTCCTGATACCACCGATGGTGCCCCTTTTTACATCTACGTTCAGAGCCTTTGCAATCTTTTCTACAGAAGAATCACTAAGTTCGGGATGTACCAGAGCTGCCGAATCATTGGCAAGGACCACGTTACCTACCGCATTCAGCTTTCCCGGCAGTTCATGTACCGGGATGTCAAGTTCATCCATACCTCTCACACTTGAATTCCTGGAAACAAGCAGGCCATTGGAGTTACCTCTGCAAAGAGAGCCTACAACGGTGCTGCCACTGACAAGCGTCAGGATGACCGGTACGTCAAGTCTTTCCTCAAGCGATTTACAGACATCCGGTTTTGTACCCAGTGGAACCAGAGCGAATTTTTCCGTACATGTTGCAAAAGCCCCGATAATGGGGCTTTCGTTGATGTTCAGTGTATGTATCATTATCTACCGCGTATGATCTTGTCGTAGATGATAGGTTTGCTAAGCTTATGCAAGTTCGGCCTGGACTTCTCCGTCCTCGAACTTTGCAGCCCTTACACGAATGGACAATGGTGGCTTCTCAGAACCACGTTCCCAGAGTTTTTCGTTCAGGGTCTTGTCCATTTTGATCATCTCCGGGTCGACCTTCATGTGTCTTGTAAGGTAGTCCCTTACAACTTTAACAGCTCTGGTAGACCTCTTCCATCTTGGAGCCTCTTTTACAGAGCGAAGAGGAATTGTGTATATCTGTTCTGTTACTGCGTCATCTGCCATAATCTTCACCTACTCATTTCACTTTAAGACTGCTTCTTCTCCAGTGTCTTCTCTTGGGGTGGCCGACGACCTTCCTGTTGGTCTTGACAATTGCCCAGACAGGCACCCTGTGGTTCTGCCTGTGAGCTTTAGCCAGCCTCATTTTCTGTCCTTTGGTATTGTGACTCACTTGTCTCACCTGTATTATGGATTATAATTAATATATAAAGTTCCGATCAAGGTCTGAATCTATAACATAACCATTGTATAAATCTTTAATCATGTTTGCCAGACTGCATCCTTATTCGGTCCTAGCTCTTTCGTTCAATAACATGAGACTGGACATGTGCAGGAAAAACATCATTTATCTTTTCCGGCCCATCCTTCTGCCTGATCATCTCACGAAGCTCAGTCTCATAATCGGCTTTGATGACATTATCACTCTGATCTTCCTCGATCACCAGATATCTGTCTACCAGTTCATTCACAGCCGCGCGTCCGTATCCCTTAAGCGGAGACATATAGTGTACGCCGTTGCGATCCTCAATGCTCCTTATACGGGAAATGTCAAGCACCGGAACACGGTCATCCCGTCTGATACCGTCCGCAATGAAATTCACATCCGCATCCTTTGCAAGTCTTTCAACTGCAGCACTGTGGATGTAATTTATAGCATTTTTCGGGAAACCATCTTTTATGACCATAGCATATGCCTTTTCAAGCACCGGCATATCAAGCCGGACAACCCTGTGTGCAAATCCCAGATTTTCAGCAGTTTCACGGGCAATGTCCCCGACAGGAAGCAGCGAAAAGCTGCATGTCACAAGTTCGACATCAAAGAACGGCTCCAGCAGAATAGCTGCAAGGGAGCTGTCCTTTCCTCCGCTGAAAAGAACAGAGACCTGCATCAAAGGCCAGCTCACATACGCTTAATGGTTGGTTCGCGCTTTTTCGGCTGCATCTGAAGCAGAAGCTGCTTGAGCTTCTCGTCATCTATCTTGGACTGAAGCCTGCCGTTCTGGGCAAGCATTATCAACTGAGATTCAAGCTGCTCTACCATCTCTTTACGGGACATCTTCAATGTGCTCAGACGTTCACGTGCTTCAGGTGTCAGAATCTGGCGAAGAATTGCCTGTTTTTTCGCTTCCATTTCAGCCTTTGCCTGCTCCTGCTGCATTGCTGCCTGCATGTCGCCTGCACCCATCTGCTGCTCGGAAGCCTGCTGTTGCTGAAGCTGCTCAAGTCTTTTTCTTCTTATTTCTTCAAGATCATCCGCCATGTAATCACCTAGCTTAAAGAGATGTTAGTGGTACATCCTTATTAGTGTTATTGAACAGATAACGGGGCTTAGTATTTTGCAAGCCCGGGTATCTTCTCTACTAGTTCCTCTTTTACCTCGTGTGCGCTGTTATCAAGCAGCTTCTGTCCCTGAGGTGACACGACACGACCTCTTTTCAGAGTGCGTACAAAACCTGCGTTCTCAAGCTGTTGAAGCACAAGCCTTGCGATGGAACCGCTTCCCTTTGCCTTATGATAGGGGCTGGAACCCATGTCCTTCTTGCCGCCATAAACAGAGCGTAGCCTTTCAACGCCTATGGGACCTTCTTTATATACTGTCCTGAGGACCGCAGCACAACGTGTATACCACCATTCTTCATCTATAGGCGGCATTTCCTTGTGTGCACCGGTCTTTACAAATGCTGCCCACTCAGGGGGGTTAACATTTTCGTTACCTTTAAGTTTCCCTGCGACATTGCCGATCAGTTCGGCTGCAGGAACATCATATGCAGTTGTCATCTTATTCTCCTTGTAACTTAGATATTATCAATTTCATGGACTCAATGAAATATCTGGTTTCGTTCGTGCTGGAGTTTGTTCTGTAAACTCTTGAGAAGTATATACGTTTTTCGGCAGAATATCAGTTACCCGTTTCCTTTCTGAATGTCTGCTCCCTTGCGGGACCTACGGACACATACTCAACAGGCACTCCCATCTTTTCTTCAAGGTAAAGAACATAGCTCCGGGCAGCTTCCGGCAGTTCATCAAAGCTCTTAACACCTGTGAGATCTCCTTTCCATCCCGGCAGATCCTCATATACAGGTTTGCATTCTGCAAGTTCTTCGGTATCCTCCGGAGGATAGTCCAGTACCTGCCCGTTGAGTTCATAGGAAACACATACCCTGATGGGATCCAGATCTGACAGGACATCCAGTTTAGTCAGTGCAATAGAAGTATACCCGTTCAGATATACCGCCTTTTTCAGAAGAGGAAGATCGAACCATCCGCAGCGCCTGGATCTCCCGGTTGTGGTACCAAACTCTTTGCCGACCTCCTGTATCTGCCTTCCTGCCTCATCATGCAGTTCGGTTGGCAGCGGTCCTTCTCCTACGCGTGTAATATAAGCCTTGACTATTCCAAGAACGTTATCGACCTTAGTTGGACCGACACCCAGATTTGCGCATGCAGAACCTGCGATAGTACATGAAGATGTCACAAACTTCTGGGTACCATGGATCACATCGAGGTGGCTGCCCTGTGCACCTTCGGCAAGTACATTCTTACCTTTTTCCAGAGAACGGTTGATCTCATAGGATACATCGGTGATATACGGAGCAAGGCGTTTGCCAAGTTCTATATACTTCCCCACAAGGCTCTCATCTGTAACAATCGCAGGATCACCGTCAAGCTCCTGTATGGCCGATGCCTTTGACGGAGCAAGTTCTGCCAGCCTGCGTAGAAGACGTGTCTCATCTGCAACGTCAGCCATCTGTATCTCATCCCTGGCAACCTTATCAATATAGGCAAAACCGATACCACGTTTGGTAGTGCCTATCTTTTCAGTTCTCTTTGATTCCCTCAGACCATCCAGTTCAATATGATAAGGCATAATGATGCTGGTCTTGGCATCTATACCGAGTTTTTCAGGACTTATCTCGATGCCACCCTCCGCAAGCATCTCGATCTCCCTTAGCAGCACCTCCGGGTTCATTACGGTACCCGGACCGATCAGGACCCTGGAATCAAGAAGGAAACCTGAAGGAATAAGATGAAGCTTGTAGACATCATCTCCGACCTTTACTGTATGACCTGCATTGTCTCCTCCCTGGAAACGTACAACCAGGTCATATTCGCCGGACATGAGGTCAACTACTTTTCCCTTACCTTCATCACCAAATTGAGCACCTGTGATAATCGTGAACATGGGTGCAGGATTATTCTGTTGGCTTAATAAAGTTTTGATTGCACTCAGAGGTCCTCATCAAAAACTATCATGCGCATGCCTTCGTCAAAAAGTGCACTGCCGCTTTTGTAGCAGCGCAGGGTTTTGGCAATGCCCATGTCTATAAGAGTGTCTATGAGTTTTTCCGCAAGACTTATACTTACATTGAACTCGGACTGAAGCATGTAAACAGCATCCTGCCTCCTGATAGAATAGTTACATGCCCGGGTTTTCTTATCCGACGTGCAGGGATCATAGCTTTCACACCTGCTAACCCTGGAACTGTTCTTGAAATGGATCGCAAGGCCCTGCCATGAGTAAACATTATGCATGCCCTTGATGCCGTACAGATTGGCCTTCGTACGATCCTTGTGATTCAGCATATATGAGAATATACTCTTAAATTTATAATTACTTTTTGTATACTACTATTTTGATGTCACAACAGCCCCAGTCCTGCCCCCGTAATGGGTATCAAAACAAAAAGGAATATATTGGCAAAACTGTGTGCAAGCACAACAAGAGGAAGGCTGCGTGTCTTCTGGTACATATAACCCAGAACAAAGCCTGCCAGTGTTGTAACAAGGATCTCGGCAGGCTCACCATACCCTGAGTGCATGATACCGAACAGTACACTGGCAAATATCAATCCTGCATTCAGACCGAAAAGGTTTTCCAGTCTGAACTGGAGGATCGATCTGAAGATAAGCTCTTCAACCAGGCCCACAAAAAAGAATACGATCACAGCAATACCTATCATATCCTCCATTGACATTCCTGCAGCAAGATAACCCGGACCTATGGCAATATATTCACCCTCTGCAATAAGAAAACCAACTACTATCGAGAGAGGAATATAGCGAACTATGTGTCTGAAAGTAACACCAAGATCGGATGCCGACAGGTTCTGATGCCTGATCAGAAAGAAGAGGGGAATCAGCATGGGAGCATAGATGTTGACATACATAAAGATAGGAACATCTGAAAGAGGCATTGAAACATTGATAATCCTTACAAGAGGCAGAAGTATCAGTGCCTGCAGGGAACAGAGTATATCTGTATCCCTTATCCATATCGTCGAAAACGCTATTCCTATAAGTGTCAGGAAATGAAGTGTGAGACTTATCTGCAGCATACCTGCAAAAAGCAGGATTTCTGCAAGCACTATGGATATGATGAAAGCCACAACCACTTTTTCTGAAGTCAGCTCGAAATCTGTCATTGTGCCATAAGAAGTACGTTTACCGGAACTGTTATCGTCAAATTCCATTTTAATCCTCCGTCACATCAATCCATAAATGCAGCTCCCTGTAAGGAACTGTGAGATCATCTTCCCTGTAAAGTAAGAACTGCAACTTCCTGTTCTCACCCGCATCCTCCGGAGTGAAAGTGATGCGCTCTTCCCACCTGCCGTCATCTTCAAGGTCAATATTCTCGTATTCATCCGAAAGGGGTAGCGATCTATTATCAAGCCGCATTTCCAGTTTGTAATTTGCAGCTTCACCCTCGTGGTTCTTTACTCCGACTATCACACTGCCGCTCTCACCGGCACTCAGCTCACCAGGGTAATCGGCTGCTGTACCGTTTATACCCAGTATATAGAATTCAGTATACTGCTCTCCTTCCCTGGGAGTAACAAGTGCATAGGCAAGTGTTACCGTCGCAAGGATAATAGAGAACAAAAGAAGCATTGTCAAAGCCCGGTCAAGTCCGGTCCTTCTTGATGTGATATCGGCTTTTAAGGACTTTAAAACAAAACCAATGTTTATGGAAAAGGCTGCTCCCCTGGGTAGCTGGTGTCTTCTTATGATCGTGATGATACACATAAACATAATATACAATGAAAGTGTGGCCATTATCGGACCAAGTGTTATGCCCCATGGACTGAAGTTAAGAGCAAAACCAAACACAGGTACTATAACTATGCTCAATCCCAGGCTCAAAACAAGACGTTCCAGTCCTTCCAGATCATCCTTTCCGGGAAACAGTGCGCTTACAAGTACATATCCCGGTACGAAAAGTAACACAGGAAGACCTATTACCGTGCGCAGGAAGACAGCGCCCGGAGACAAAACAAGTATTAAAATATCCAGAAATAATACCATTGCAGCCACTAATAATATGTCTACAGGTATCTGTTCTTTGACACCCATTAAATTTCCACTCCAAAATCCTATAAGAGTTAAAGGTTTATAAATATTATACATTTGCACTTATTTGATAAGCTCTAACCGGCCGGCAGACCTACAAGCAAAATCGAAGTCATAAGAAGTGGTTCACTCACCACCGTAGTTGTTCAACCTTTTTATTTAAGAATTGATTCGGATAGTAAGAGTTAAGTTCATTAAAAGAGTAATGTTATCTGTCCTTATTGAAGGGCGAGTTGGAGTGGGTTTAATGTTAGCGGTGCTTATACATCCAAGTATTTTAATAAATCTGGGCTCAGCGGAGAATGCCGCGACAGAAGCAATTAATATGAGCATAAACAACGGCATATCCGATTACAGTGTATTCGGAGCTCTTGCCTTGATCATCCTGCTTGCGTCTAAAAAGATGCTAAAGGCGTCCGATGAATGGAACAAGAATCTCAGTTCATTCTTCGAGATGAGCATTGTACCATTGACAATAGCATTCTTAGCAGTGATAATCTTCTATATAATGCAGCTGATGAGCCAATAATGGGATTATTTACTAGAAATTGTAGAGCCGTTTCCGTTAGCAAATAACGGTTTATTAGAGAATTCTTTGGACCGGGTCTATCTCATAAGTGATACATATATGAAAATATTGCATATACTCGATTGCATAAAAGAAAAATCTGTATTCAGCACAGATCATCTTTTTACAAGCCTTAAGGACCCACTTTACAGAAACTCGGTTTTCCTGCTACTTGGAAGATTGCTCAACGTAGGTGTAGGGTTCTTATTCTGGCTGATGGCGGCAAGGCTATATCCTACCGAAGAAGTGGGTGTTGCCACTGCACTGATATCATCCCTCGGATTGATAGTTTTCATTTCCAGCCTGGGATTTAACTTCTCTCTTATTCGCTTTATAAACATGAATATAAAAGAGAATGTCCTGAGCACCTCTATCGTAATTACGACCATAGCATCCGCCTTTATGGCAACAATATACCTGGTGATAGTAAACGATGTGCTTCACAGCATTTCCCTGCTGCAGAAATCAGGTTATGCACTGTTCTTTTTCATAACTGTGGTGACTAACTCCATGTTCTTCATGAGCGGAGAAGCCTTCAAGGCCCTGAGGGATACAAAGGATTTTTTCATGCAGAACCTTGTGCTTTCTGTCAGGGTTCCTCTGCTCTTGCCTCTCGTGTTTCTGGGAAACTTCGGGATATTCGGGGCAATTGGCGTCACATACATCGTTTCGACAATTTTCAGCATCTATCTCCTGAATAGAAGAACAAACATAACTGCAAAGATAGACAAAGGATACCTTAAAGATTCATTTACCTTCTCATCTGGCAACTATATCTCAAACCTGCTGTATGAAAGCCCTTCACTGATAATGCCGACCATAATACTGAGCCTTCTTGGAAAAGAAGAGGCTGCTCTGTATTATATTGCATTCTCAATAAGCAATCTGATCTGGATAGCACCCATGTCAATGAGTACATCACTGTTTATAGAAGGGAGCTACGGAGAGGGATTAAAAAGAAATCTTATAAGATCCGGCGGTGCAGTGCTCATACTGCTGATACCCAGTATTATCATAATATACTTCTTTGGTAATACTATATTGCAATTGTTCGGAAAGGACTATGTAGAGTCTCTGTCCCTGCTTCATGTCCTGGCGCTGTCAAGTTTCTTTGTAGCTTTGCACAATTTCTTCGTGCCCATATTGAATCTGCAGATGAAGGTAAAAGAGCTTATCAAACTCAATTTTATCAGGTTCTCACTGTTGATCGGACTTTCATATATACTGCTGACACCATATGATATACTGGGATTCGGTTATGCATGGATGATCACCTACGTGATCCTGACAGTGATCACATTAAGGATATCCAGGAAAGAGGGATGGATTTAAATCATATAACTAAAAATTTAATAGTGGTTAAGGGGTTGTTAATTTGTGGGGTTCTAAAAGTAAGTATAGGACCACCTTCGGGTTGGTCTTGTTCGGAAGCTATGTGATGGCGTTTATAGGTCTGGCCATACCCGTTCTGACGGGGCAGTCAAACCTGACACTACTGGGTACATATCTGGCAGTACCAATGTTCCTGGCACCTCTTGTTTATGCTCTGCAGAGCAAGAATACGGGATACATGCCGGAGATAAAAGACGAATATTTCAAGTTATTCCTTTCTGCTTTTTTCATATTATTCAGCATATCCCTTATATTATTACATGATAGTCTGATCAGACCATACAGTTATTACGGTGTCATTGCTGTTATGGCCCTGCTTATAATGAGCCAGATACTTTTCTTCAGGAGTTCGCAGAAAAGGTCCTGGATCATCCTCTTTCAGATAATGATATTGCTTCTTGATATTATCTGGGGAGTAAATCTGAACTACTTCTACTTCATTGAGCGAACGGATATTTTCTTCCATTCATGGATGATGCAGATACTGGTTGAAGGCGGGCGGATAACAGATGCCTTTGAACTCTATTCATCCTTCCCGCTATGGCATATACTGGGTGCTTCTGTATACCTTGTCACGGCACTTGACATAACTACATACAAGATACTGTATCTGACAAATGGTATAATTTTTGCATTCATTCCGCTGGCCACTTACCTGCTGTCAAAGAAGATATTCAACGAAGAAAAGCTGGCACTTGTCACTGCTCTCTTTGTAGCCTTATATCCGGAGATACTGAAATACGGCCTTGCCGCAATTGCAAGAAGCAGCGTCTCCTTCATTGAGGTGTTGTTAATACTTGCCCTCTTATATAACAGAAACACCGAAAAAACATTCCTGGCGCTTATACTCACAGTTGCCATAATCGCTTATCATACAGTATCCATACCCTTTGTGCTTGCAATATTGCTGGTACTGTTCATACTGCAGAGGATATACAGTATAAGTAAGGACCAGAGGATAGCAGATATCGACTATATGGCATTTGCCGTGGCTGCGACTTTTGGATACTGGATATACATATCGCTCGATCTTTTTGGTACCGTTATCAGAAACGCATTGGCCACCGCTCCGAGTAGCATCTCAACCGAATCGGTAATGCTGGCTCCGGCCCAGGAACTGTTCAATTACCTGCAATATTCACCGATTCTTTTCTTTGTACTGATAGGAACACTGGAAGCCATGAAAAGAGAAAATATATCAGAGTCTGCAAAAGTCTTATGTCTGACAGGACTACTTGCGACAGCGGTATCTTTTCCTGGACCCGGTTTTCTCATCAGCAAACTCGGAGAGCACCTTAACATAGAAAGGTTCGGGGAATATACATTCCTGTTCATAGTTATTGTAGCAGCCTTTGGCTTTTACACAAGTTACTTAAGGTCAAAGAAAAATGCCAAAAAAGTGCTGATCATCCTGTTCCTGGCGCTGGCGCTCCTATCCGTTTCAAATGACTTTGTAGCGTCTGACAACCCTCTTGTCAAAAGGCCTTTCTATACATTCTATCTGACAGAAGAAGAAACCAATGGTTTTGACCATGCTGGAAACCTCGCGGAAGGAAGGGTGATGGTGGATTTTGTTACCCACAGATACATGGAAATTGCACCATATCAGGAAAAGATCAACATACTGGAAGTGGACCCTTCCGAAAACGAGTTCCTGCGATCTAATAGTTCGGAGCTGATACTGGTCAGGACAGGCGAGCTGAATAAAAGACCGCTTAAACTGGCTACGATCGAAGAGGGAGAATTCGTCGCCAAGCCTACAATGGAATCGTTACTGGACTATTACTATGCAGATGACACGCAACTGTGGTCCTCCCTGGAGGATTACAATAAAGTATATGAGTCCAGCAGCGTGGCAACCTATACATGATCATTACTGTCTCTGGAAATAGTTAACAGGAGCGTAGACTGTGGAGAAATAAAAATTAATCATACTTATAAAAAATAGGATGATTAATCAGGAATTTTTATAAGGTAATAAACAGAGTAATATAGTGTGGTAAAATGTGTGGGGTTATAGGTTTCAACTGGAAGGATGAGTTACTACTCAATCAAATGTGTAAAGCTATAAAGCATAGGGGACCCGATGGGAAAGGAATATACCTGGACGATAAGGTATCCCTGGGACACAACAGGCTTGACATTCTGGATAAATCAGGCACTGATAAACAGCCCATGTCAGATGAGAATAATGCGATAGTTCTGACATATAACGGAAGGGTATACAATTTCCCGCAGATCAGGGAAGAACTCATCGCAAAGGGATATAAGTTCAAAAGCCGGTCCGATGCAGAGGTTATATTGCATGCCTATGAGGAATACGGCACAGACTGTGTGCAGCACTTTAATGGCATGTGGGCATTCTGCATCTATGATAAGACAAAGAATATGCTTTTTTTGAGCAGGGACAGGTTCGGAATTAAACCCCTGTACTATTACTTTGACGGAGAAAGGTTCATATTCTCATCCGAGATCAAGGCAATCCTTGAGCATGATGTGCCCCGGAAAGAGAACAGAGGGGTAATTTTCGACTATCTTTACTTCAATCTGACAGACCACAGCGAGGAAACATTTTTCAAGGATATTAAAAGGCTTATGCCAAGCCATAACATGATATTCGATCTTTCAGACAGGAAGCTCAAGATCAGCCGCTATTATGACATTACTAAAAATACAGTGGAAAGCGCCAACGATCCGGGAAAGATAAAAGACCTGTTTACAGATGCCGTCAACCGAGCGCTTGTAAGCGACGTGGCAATGGGAAGCTGTCTTAGCGGAGGCATTGATTCATCATCCATTGTCGTGACGATGAGAAACATAGATCCTGATGTGCAGATCAAAACCTTTTCCATGAAATTCCCCGGTGAGGCTATGGATGAGAGCCTGTACCAGAGAGCAGTGTATGAGAAAGTCAATTCCGTCAATTACGGCGTGACACCTCAACCCTCTGAACTCATAGAAGACCTGCATGAACTGTTCATGACCCAGGAAGAGCCTTTCAGCGGTACAAGCGTTTACGGCCAGTACAGAATAATGAAACTAGCAAATGAAACAGGAATAAAAGTGCTCATGGACGGACAGGGTGCCGACCAGGTGCTTTCAGGAAGTAGCTACTTCAATGGCTACTATTATTATGAGATGCTCAAACAGTTTGACGTGGCACAGTTGTTCAGGGAGGCAAGCCAGTACTATTCAAAATCAAAATCACTGATACCTCTTGTTTACCTCGGACTGCGTATGACACCAGGTGAGCTTAAGAGATATCTGTACAATCATCAGAAAGCACCTTACTTAAGCCGCAGGTTCCTCGAAGAGAATGCTGATCGCGAAGACATGAGGTGGCATATATCATCATTGCAGGAAGCCGCCTACAGCAGTATACTGTTCTATGCCCTTCCGCATCTTCTCAGGTTCGTTGACAAGAACTCAATGCGATTCTCCATTGAATCCAGGGTACCCTTCCTGGATCACACACTTGCAGAATATCTCCTGTCCATGCCGAATGAGCTAAGGGTATCCGACGGTACATCCAAATACGCATTCAGACTTGCAATGCAGGATGAGTTGCCGGAAAGTGTACTTGCAAGGCACGATAAGATAGGTTTTGAAACCCCTGAAGAGAAATGGTTAAAAGACGAGTCAGTTGTTCCCATCGTTAAAAGTATAATAGGGTCAAAAAGCTTTATGTCAAGGGATTTCTGGAACTGGGAAAGAGTCCAGAACATGTATGAGAAACTGTTAAAAGGTGAATCGTCTGCTATATTCGTGGGGACGGAAATATGGCGGTGCATATCAATTGAATTGTGGATGAGACTGTTCATCGAAAGACAGGAATTTATGGGTGAATAAAACTTCTCAGTTCCCGGCAAAAGGGGTTTTGTCAGAAATTACAAAAGGGAGAGTGATTGCATGTGTGGGATTACAGGGTTTAACTGGAAGGATGAACAGCTGCTTGGAAGGATGTGTGAGGCTATAAAGCACAGGGGACCTGATGATGGGGGGACGTATATAGATGATAAAGTTTCCCTGGGACACAGGAGACTGTCCATACTTGACCTGTCTGAAAAGGGCCACCAGCCAATGTTCAATGAAGACGGGACAATAGTCCTGATATATAACGGGGAGATATACAATTTTCTTGAGCTCAGAGAGGAGTTCATAAAAAAAGGCCGGAAATTTAAGAGTGATACGGACACTGAGGTCGTACTTCATGCCTATGAGGAATACGGGACAGACTGTGTGCAGCACTTTAACGGCATGTGGGCATTCTGTATCTATGATAAGACAAAGAATATCCTTTTTTTGAGCAGGGACAGGTTCGGAATAAAACCCCTGTATTACCATTTTGACGGAGAAAGGTTCATATTCTCATCAGAGATCAAGGCACTGCTTGAGCACGACTTGCCCAGAGAAGAGAATCGAAGTATAGTTTTCGATTACCTGTACTTCAATCTTACAGATCACTGTGAGGACACTTTTTTCAAGGGAATTAAAAGGCTTATGCCGGGCCATAACATGATATTCGACCTCTCCTCCGGAAAAATGGAAATCGAGAAATATTATGATGTGCAGTCCAGATTTGTAAAAGAGGAGGAGGATCACCAGAAGGTAAAGGAGCTCTTCACCGATTCTGTCAGAAAGCGACTTATTGCCGATGTTCCGGTCGGAAGTTGCCTGAGTGGAGGTATCGATTCCTCATCAGTGGTCGTTACAATGAGAAAAGTAGATCCCGATGCTCAGATCAAAACATTTTCCCTGCGCTTTCCGGGCGATTCCATCGATGAAGGAGAGTACCAGCAGCAGATAAATGAAATGGTCAACTCGATGAATTTTTGTGTCACACCCGATACATCAGATCTTATGAACGATCTTCAGGAACTGTTCCTGACCCAGGAAGAGCCGTTCAGCGGAACAAGTGTCTACGGCCAATATCGTGTAATGAAACTTGCCCGTGATAACGGGATGAAAGTACTTCTGGACGGCCAGGGGGCTGATGAAGTACTTGCAGGTTATCACTATTTTCACGGATACTATTACTATGAGCTGCTAAAAAGGCTTAACCTTTCCCTTTTACTGAAGGAAGCAAACGGTTGTTATGATAAATCCAGATCCTTTGCACCAATGATCTATCTCTTGCTGCGCATGACACCTTCAGGCATCAAGAGACTTATTTACAAGAATCGTAAGGTTCCGTTCCTGACCCCGGATTTCATTTCTGAGAATGAAGGAAGAAAAGACAAGAGGTGGGATATTTATACGTTAAATGAAGCACTTTACAGCAGTCTCGATACATACTCGCTGCCTCATCTGCTCAGATTCGAGGATAAGAACTCCATGCGATTCTCAATAGAATCAAGGGTGCCTTTCCTTGATTACAGGTTCGTTGAATATATGTTCTCCATGCCGCCCGGGCAGAAGATACATGACGGGACGACAAAATATGCTTTCAGGAAGGCAATGGAAGGTGAAGTACCTTCAAGCATACTTTCCAGGCACGATAAAATAGGTTTTGCAACGCCTGAAGAGAAATGGATGAAGGATGAAACTGTAAGGGAAATGATACAGGAGATCATCGACTCGGAGAGTTTCCGCGAAAGAGAATTCTGGGACTGGAAGATGGTAAAATCAATGTACGAAAAATTACTGGAAGGCAAGTCATCCAGCATTTTCGTAGGTACGGATATCTGGCGATGCATATCCATGGAATTGTGGATGCGTCTGTTTATTGACAGAGAGAATATTACTGCAGAATAAGGGTTCTTAGACCCTTAGCATTTTTTAGATCAGAAGATCAGATACTTTTGTTTTTCTTATAGATGTTGAAGAATGCCCATTCTGCCGCTTTACCGATCATATCTTTTTTCACCAGCCTGTATTTTACATGCAGTGAAGGGTTGAACTTGGCCTTGAATGCCGCAATATTTGGAACATCGGCTCCCCCAAGCTCAAGTATACTGTAATTTTTGTTCTGTCCCTTTTTGATCAGTTCCCAGTATAGGAATTCATTAACAGGAACATTGACATCCGGTTTTACATTGCCCAGCCACATGCTCATTCTCTTGTACTCTGCAGTCATCAGGCCGCCCAGTGTATTATCTTCTCCGTCCCTGATGTAGTACAGCTTAATATCCTCAGGATACAGGTCAAGTGCCTCTTCAAGATACTCTTTGCCGGCAACAGGGAATTTAAGCCCCTGTTCCCTGTAACGTTCAACCGAACTGCCATAGAACATGGAGACGTCATCACTCTCCACAAGCTTCAGATTATAGCTGTCAAGTTTTTTGATTGCACTTTTACGGGACGAACTAAAGCTTTTCAGGATATCGTCCAGAGGTCTATCCAGATCGATCATAAAGATAGTCATAGGATCAATGGCAAAGCCGTGCCACTTGAACGGCCGCACATCATAGAACATGGGAGTCAGCACAATCGAGACATAATTTACATTCATGCTATCGATCTTCTCTGAAAACAGCTTACCCATCTCGTACATGCGCTGACTTTTCTTACTCAGATTCATGACATCGCATCTGGGACTTATAACAAAACCAAGACAGGGAATAGCTGTCCCGGGAGGAGGAGAAAGAATCATCCTTATCCCATTCACCTTTTTCAAAAAAAGGGGTATGATACATATCAGTTCTTCCGTTATGTACACGCCCAGTGGATGCAGCTCACTGCCGGTATGCTTCTCCACTGTCCTCAGAAAATCCCATTTATGGAATATGGTCCCGTAAGGACTCTCATCTATAAACCGGTCCCAGAGCTCCGGGTCATCGATAGCTGATATATGAATACTCTCCCCTCCCACAGATCAGATATATATCCTGATATAGCGGATACAGTCAGAACTTGCTCTTCTTACAGACATTCAGGTAAGTCCATTCAGCCATTTTCCCCACAAGATCTTTCTTGAATATCCTGTAGTTGGTCTCGATAGCCGGATTGAACTGGGATTTGAAAGCACAGAGACGTGGAATGTCCGCTCCGCCAAGTTCGAGAAGCGGGAAATTCTCCTCTTTACCCTTCTTTATAAACTCCCAGTACATGAACTCGTTTACAGGAGCCTTTGTTTCCGGTTTCACGCTGCCGATCCACAAAGTAACACGCCTGTGCTCGGTTGTCATAACCGCCCCCACAGTATTGTCATCCTGATCCTTGATGTAGTATATCTTGATCTGGTCAGGATAGTATCGCCGCAGCTCAGTGACATACTCTTTGCTGGTAATCGGAAACTTCAGACCCTGCTCTTCATATCTCTCAACTGACAGATCGAACAACAGAGATACGTCGTCGTCTTCAACGAGATACATACCATCATGCTTTTTCTTTTTGATGATCTTTCTCTTTGAAACATTGAAATCGTTGAGTATATCCTCAAGAGGTTTTTCCAGATCGATCACGAATGTATACAGCGGATCGATCATGAAGCCGTTCCACTTGAAAGGTCTTATGTCATTGAATGAAGGGGTCAGTAGAATGGATACGTAGTTAGCACCCAGACGCTCGATCTCCTCTGCGAACAATTCCCCCATTTCATACATTCTCTGGCCTCTTTTGCTCTGTTTCATAGCATCAAGCCGGCCACTCACCACAAATCCGAGATAAGGTATTCCGGTCTGCGGAGGAGGAGAAAAGACAAGCTTTACCCCATGAATGCTCCTGAAGAAAAGAGGGATCACACAGATCAATTCTTCTGTTATATACATACCAAGAGGATATAATGTGTATCCCGTATGCTTTTCTACCGTATGTAAAAAGTCCCACCTGTGGAAAATAGTTCCGTAAGGGCTCTCTTCAACAAATGTATCCCACTCCTGTGGGTCATGGATAGTTGATATATGTATTGTTCCACCACCTGTAAATATCTTCACCACTTGTTATCCAAGCATTCTTCTGATTGCAGTAATCAAGTATCTTAATGTAAAGATTCTTCCAGTCCTTCCTGAAAGGTGTACTAAAGGAACTATTATGCCATAACAATGTGATTATACCGTTATACTGCTCTCCGGTATCCAGTATTCCCTTTATAAGTTCCCATGCGTCTTTAAAAGACGCAGTACAATTAAAGAGGGCAGCGTCCATAGCAACAAGGGGAATCTCCAGGATGTCCAGTTCTTTGCTACCCCCAACATCAAAGGGCCTGAATGGATGACACAGGCCGTTCCTGAACCCCACCGCATTGTTGAATCCCAGTGTGCTGTCATATCTGAACCCTGCCTTTGACAGGATCTCCCAGGAATCTGTCATTTTAAAACGCAGATAATGATTCCTGAAACCTATCACTTTCTTACCAAGAACGTTTTCCAGTTTTTGCTTTTCTTCCGCGAGTTTATCATAACTTGCGTATGAAAAATAGCCACCATGCAGTCCTACCTCACATCCCCTGTCTACTATCTCCCCCATATAGCTTTCAGCATCCTCGATATTATATCTGAACCTGCGTGGGTCCTTTTCAGCGGTCAGGAAATAAAACGAGGATTTTGCCCCGTAACTTTCCTCGATGTCCATTATTTCCCTGAAGTTAAGATAAGGCGAACTATTCTTACCATTGAGCCTCCATAACGCATGTTTTTTCAACTGACCCAGGTTCGCACCTTTAACAGAATGCAATACCGAGAGCAGAGTATGCGGCAGGGGAGGATATATGTCATCAACATCATGTGTCAGACATACGGCGAATTTCTTCTCCTCCGGCAGGACCACTTCAAACCCGCTGTCTATTAAAGAGCGGGATACTTCAGGACACAGGACATCACTGAGCTGACAACGATCATAATCGAAAAAACTGTCAACACTCGAGTGCATCATGAAGTCTTCGTCCTTGCCGATGAACTTCGACCATATATCCGGATTCTGCCTTATTGATTCATACATGACAACACCCGGAGTTACTCTTCTGACGAATTCAAGATTGAATAATTAAGGTACCATGAGCTTTTTTTTTGCTCTGAACTACATTCAATAATGTGCCCCATTATGAATTCATTAACATCAATCTTGTCCGCCAGCAATTTATCCCGCTTTTTTCCCCACTTCTGTTTGGAATCAGGATCATTCAGAATATCGATCGCCTTTTGGAGAGCCAGGTCTGAGTCATTGTAGCAATGGAGCATTTCGTATTCCGTCTCCAGTTCAGTAAAGTTGCCCATGGTCCCCACAAGGGATGAAACATAAACCGCAGGCGTACCGAGTAGCGCACTTTCCACGGCAGTGGTTCCACCATCACCAAGGTACAGACTCGCATGATAGAGAAGATCATGCAGCTTTTCAGGACTTACAGAGATTCTGTATTTCTCCAGACCACCGTTTAACTCCTGCTCCGACGTGATAAAGACCTTTCCAAACTTTTCCAGTTCCTGAACCAGTTCAAGCTTATTTGTTATACCGTGCTGGCCGATATCATGACTTGCACCCCATGAAACGAACCTGAGCACTATTATGCGGTCATCCTCACTCAGATCGTATTCCGACAAAAAGTCCGGGTCAGGCTCAAAGTATTCCGGGGAAAGGTAAGCAAGCTCATGATAACCTTTGTATCGTATCTGCTTATTTCCCAGATCCTGTGCATAGCATGAAGGTGTGAATACCCTGTCTGCAAAAGGAAGCGTTACGTAGTTTGCCAGTTTTGCATGTTCGGTATCCGTAAATATGAATGATTCCTTTCCCATCAGCCATGCCACATGAGCGACACATGGATTCAGGACACCTATCATGATATCCGGATCGAACTTTTTCGCAACCTTGAGTAACCTAACATCCCTTGAAACCCATTCACGAATTAAGCTGCCTTTTCCGGATCCGATCTTGCTCAGAATCTCATACGGAATACCGCATGATTCAAGCAGACTTACAGTAACATCTTTATCCCTGGCGGTGACAAGCACCTGATGCCCATTTTCTTCCAACCCCAACACTATGTTCTTGAAGAAATGGACATGCCCAGGATGTCCTATATCAATGAGAACTCTCATTATACCCCCTTTAACTATTACAACTAACTCCTATTTAATCATTTTTGAATAGTACAAATTGAGTATTAATTTTTAAAACTAGACAGGCAAATCACTGTCAACTTGAGAATCATTTTTAACGAATAAGTTACCTATAGTAGATTGTTCATAATATCAGGGACGCGGGGGTAAAAATGAATCGAACTAAGATAGGGCTACCACTACTGGTTTTATTAATTGTCATTATGCTGTACTTTGCATACACTTACGGCATAGTGGAAGAAGAAAAGGAAATTGATATAGAAGAAGAGATCGAAACGGTACCCGACATTATCATAGAGCAAAGGGGAGCTCAGACATATGCCATTGAAAACGAAACTCAGGCTGTCATTTACCAGGGAGATGACACAAGTGCTATCCGGGCTGCGGTAAAATCCATAAGCCAGGGTACGATCCTTGTCCGCGAGGGAACTTACACCATCACATCACCCATAGTAGTAGGATCGAATACACAACTGATCGGTGATAACAGTATTCTTACGGGTCATCGTATCTTCAGAGTATATGATGCATCCAATGTGAGGATAGCAGGTTTTGAATTCCGGGGGCCTGGAGAGGAATATGTAAGACATACGGGAAGTTACGGCCTGGTGCAGGTAGCACACAGTAATAACCTACTTATTGAAGATAATACATTCTCGAAATTCAGTAATTATGGTATTTATCTTTCAACGCGTTCAACTTCCGATTATAACGAGGAAATAAGCATAAGGAACAACCAGTTCCTTGACTACGGATATTGCGGAGTGATGGTTGGCAAACAGGCCAGCTCGATCTACATAGAAGATAATCTTTTCAGGGACATCAATACACTGAAACTTAACACCAATTCATACGGAACAGCCGTTGCCAAGGGAAGTAACGAGTACAGATATTCTGAATACATCTATATCCGGAACAACATTATTGAGAACAATCCCATGTGGGAAGGTATAGACAGTCACGGATCCAATCATCTCTACATAGAAAATAACAGGATCATTGATTGCAGGATACCCATTTCTGTTTCACATATCACGGAAGATAACATCTATCCGGAGTCACTGCACGATGTCAGTATTACGGGCAACTACATAGATGGGAATCTGGACGCTGCAAAACAGGATTCAGGAATCTATGTGATCGGAGGCCGCAACGGTGGCGAGACACCATACATCAATGTTACCCTGAAAGACAATGTCATAAAAGAAGTGAACAACTGGCTGTATGGTGATGACGGCGCAATAGTGCTGCAGAATGTTGACAAGGCACTGATCTACAATAACAGCATCTCTGATGTCGGCGGAACAGGCATTAATCTTGAAAATGCCAACAATGTACTTGTACAGAAGAACCAGATCAAGGACCTTGTAACGATATCCGAACCAAGAAGCGCCATCAGTGTATCACATGTCACAAAGGACTATGAAATCGATATAGAGGATAATTTTGTAGACCTTTCCGCTGATTGTAAAATACACTTCGAGGCTTCACCTGAAGTTTCCGAAAAAGAGGTGTGTATTGTTGACCTGTCTGATTTTTCCCTGTCTGATATTGACACAGGCGCTCAGAATATCCTGATCTAAAAAGATCGTACAGTACCCTGATCGCAAAAACTTTTATTTTTTATTTATCAGGCAATAGTGATGACCTAGAAAAATATCATTTAAAACATAGTCCCGAGTAAAAAATATAATACTGTAACAACAGTCATACATTAAAACACAAGTAACTAAAGGCTCTTGAATCTGTTATAGTCCAACTTCATTCTTTTTTTAATTCTGATAGCTTATATATAGTTTAAAGTATATTTGAAAAAAGTCTGTCACAATATGTGATGATTTGCACGAAATCCTTCATAATAATAAGAGTTTATGAAAATATTTTCATTACAACTCTTTGGAAGAAAATTTTGTGCAATTTCTGAGCATTTGCTGGCAGATTGACCTGGATTACTACGAAAAACACTTTTAATGAAAAACACGAGTTGAGAAGGTCAAAAAATGGATGCAAGAAAAACGATAAGCCTATTAATGGTTTTCATGTTCCTGAACTTAAGTTTGGGAGCAGCGATGTCTTCGGCAGCCCTAACAGGCAGCTCTGAAGATATCAACTACACAGTGCGCGTTTCTAAAGACTCCGGTACAGTACTTGTTCAGACAGGTGAAGGAGGGGTAATATACCAGGGAACCAGCGATGTGGGAGCCATTAAGGCAGCAGTTAATGCCATTGACAGTGGCATTATCCTGATAGATTCAGGAACCTATATGATCAGCTCACCTGTGTCATTGAAGTCCAACATAGAGGTGGTCGGAAATAATGCTGTGCTTAAGGGTTACAAGATATTCTCCATAAGCAGTGCGACAAATGTCAAGGTCAGTGGACTTGAGTTCACAGGACCTGATGCGCTGTACGGATCCGTAGCAAGCAGTTCCGGTCTCATCAATATCGTGAACAGCAAGAACATTCTCATAGAAGATAACACATTCCGCAACTTCAGGGATTATGGTGTGAATGTGGCTGTAAGTTCCACATCCCACAGCAATGAAAACATAACCATCAGTCACAATGAATTCCTTGACTATGGTTACTGTGGTGTGATGATATGGAAACAGTCCAACTACATATATGTAGAGGACAACACATTCAAGAACATCAATACCCGGGCCGTGAATGGCAATGCCTATGGGATAGCTATTGCCAAAGGAAGTAACTCTTACAAACATTCTGAATATATCTATATCAGGCACAACTGGATAGAGAACAGTCCCATATGGGAAGGTATCGACAGCCATGGTGCAAACCATGTCTATATCCAGGATAACACAGTTCTGAACTGTAAGGTGCCGATTGCCGTTTCCTACCAGACCAGCGAGGGAAGCTATCCCTTGCCAGTCCATGATATAGTCATTACAGGCAACTATGTCAAAGGGAACATGAACTCCCCGTACAAACAGCATTCAGGGATACATGTTCTGGGCGCGCGCAACTATGCGCAGCCATATACAAACATAAACGTCTCAGGCAATACAATTATGGACGTCAACAGCTGGCTTGTGTCAGATGACGGCGCTATAGTACTGAGAGATGTTAACGGTGGTATCATCGACAACAACCTGATCACCGGTGTCGGAGGAACCGGTATCAATTTGCAGAACGCCGATAAGCTGGTAATTCAAAATAATGAAATTAAGAACCTCATTCCGATCTCAGGCTCTACCAAGGGTATAGAGATGCAGGCTGTTGTAAAGAGCTTCAGCACAACCATCAGGGACAACGACTTTGACAGTTCTGTGGGTTACCACGGATATGCTAACTCGGGGTATACATACTATACAACCCTGATCAATGAAGTGCAGTCAAAGTTCGGAGGCTATCTGAGCCTCAGTGTCCAGACGGATACACCGGCTACTTCAACAGTAGATCCGCCACTTACCCCGCCAGAACCACGTCCGCTTGAAGAGACAAACGACTCTGACAACGGTACAGATACCAACACTGACACTGGAACAGATGACGGTACAGACACTAACACCGACACTGGAACAGATGGCAGTACAGATACTGAAACCGATGCAGGAACAGATACAGGTAATGTCACTGACATCGAACATGATATCAGTGTTTCAAAGTACTCTGGCACAACATACGTCAAGACAAGCGAAGGAGAGGTTCTGCACAGCGGGAACAACGATGCGGAAGCCTTAAGAGCTGCGGTTGATGCTATCGATCAGGGTATTATCCTGGTTGATGCAGGAACATATACGGTCAGCTCACAGGTTTCACTGAAATCCGGTATCGAAATGCTCGGAAATGATGCTGTAATGAAAGGTTATAGCATATTCGGCATCAGCGATGCAACAGACGTAAAGGTGACAGGTTTTACCTTCAGTGATCCGGACCAGTCCTACCTGGAACATGCAGGAAGCACAGGTCTTGTTGAAGTTGAGAACAGTGAGAACGCTCTTATCGAGAATAACACGTTCAGCAACTTCAGGGATTACGGAGTCTACCTTGAGACACCCACCACTTCCAGTTATAACAAAGAGATAACCATACAGGACAACGAGTTCCTGGACTATGGTTATGCAGGTGTTATGATTGGAAAGCAGGCAAGTAATGTAGTGGTAGAGAACAACATGTTCAAGGAAATCAATACAGGAAAGCTCAATGGTATCTCATACGGTGTTGCAGTTGCTCCGGGAAGCAGTGAATACCAGTATTCCGAGTACATCTACATCACGAACAACACTATCGAGAACAATCCCGTATGGGAAGGTATCGACAGTCTTGGTGCGAACTATCTTTTCATCGAGGACAATGAGATTATAGACTGCAGAATACCGATCTCAGTCGCTCAGATCAATACCGATGGAAAGTATCCTGTGCCAGTGCATGATGTAAGCATTACCGGAAACTACATTGAAGGCGATTACACCGCTGAGAAACAGGATTCAGGTATATACGTACTCGGCGGGCACGACAGTGCCTGGACTAGCTTCCAGCCGTACAAGAAGATCACAGTTTCTGAGAATACCATTGTTGATGTCAACAACTGGTTATTCTCAGACGACGGTGCTATCGTTCTCCAGAATGTGGATGAAGCATCCGTTGACAACAACGAGATCTCAGGTGTGGGTGGAACTGCTGTCAACCTGGAGAATGCAGACAATGTGATCATGCAGAATAACAACATCAAGGATATCAGGAAAATTTCCGGTTCTACAAAGGGTATAGAGCTGCTTCCGATCTCAAAGGACTACAGCCTGACACTTAAGAACAATACCTTTGATGGGTCTGCTGACTACGATGCTTACGCATACTCCGATTACGAGAACGTCTATGAAATTAGTGTGACAGAACAGGATACGTCAAAGTTCTATACCTCCAACGGAGCTATAAACCTGACAGTCCAGGACGAAGTGTCACCGGAACCTGAACCAGAAACACCACCGACCACAAATCCTGAAGACGACGGAGCAGACGATGTTGTTGACGTAGCGTACGACATCAGCGTTTCAAAGGATGCAGGAACAACGGTCGTTAAGACAGCTAACGAAGATATCGTATACAGCGGAAGCAACGACGCAGAAGCCCTACAGGCTGCGGTCAATGCTATCGACCAGGGTATAATCCAGGTGGAAGCAGGGACATATACAGTCAGCTCACAGGTTTCACTGAAATCCGGTATCCATATGCTCGGAAATGATGCTGTGATGAAAGGATACAGCATATTCCGTATAAGCGATGCAACAGACGTAAAGGTAACAGGCTTTACTTTCGGTGATCCGGACCAGGCTTACCTGGAACATGCAGGAAGCACAGGTCTTGTTGAAGTTGAGAACAGTGAGAAGGCTCTTATCGAGAACAACACGTTCAGCAACTTCAGGGATTACGGAGTCTACCTGGAAACCTCTGGTACCTCCAGCAATAACAAAGAGATAACCATACAGGACAATGAATTCCTGGACTATGGTTACGCCGGTGTTATGATTGGAAAGCAGGCAAGTAATGTAGTGGTAGAGAACAACATGTTCAAGGAAATCAATACAGGAAAGCTCAATGGTATCTCATACGGTGTTGCGGTTGCACCGGGAAGCAGTGAATACCAGTATTCCGAGTATATCTACATCAGGAACAACACTATCGAGAACAATCCCGTGTGGGAAGGTATCGACAGTCTTGGTGCGAACTATCTTTTCATCGAGGACAATGAGATCATAGACTGCAGAATACCGATCTCAGTCGCTCAGATCAACACCGATGGAAAGTACCCTGTGCCAGTCCATGATGTAAGCATTACCGGAAACTACATTGAAGGCAATTACACCGCTGAAAAGCAGGACTCAGGTATCTATGTACTCGGCGGGCGCAACAGTGACAGAACAATCGCCCAGCCATATATTAGAGCAAATGTCTCCGACAACACCATTGTTGATGTCAACAACTGGCTTATGTCGGATGACGGTGCAATAGTCCTGAGGCATGTAAAATACGCTGTCGTAAAAAGTAACGATATCTCCGGAACAGGCGGAACAGGCATTAACCTGGAAGACGCTGATGAAGTGGTCATGCAGGATAATGTGATAAAGAACATAAAGGAAATCGCAGGTTCAAAGATAGGTGTGAAGATGCTTCCTGTAAGGCAGGACAACAACCTCACACTCAGAAACAACACCTTCGATGGTTCTGCTACCTACAACGCCTATTCAAATGCCGAGTATGGGAACATTTACCAGGTTAATTTGGTGAACCAGGACACATCAAAGTTCGATACTTCCAACGGAGGTATGGAACTGGTAACCCTTAGTGAACCGGAACCTGAAACACCTCCGGTGGACGATGAAGAGGAAACTCCATCAATACCAGAGGAAGACGAGTATCCGGTAGCTAACTTGGCAATCAGGTTCGTTCCCTCGGGCAACGGCCTGACATTTGACGGTGGAGAATCTACCGACGACAACGGTATAGTCTCATATTCCTGGGACTTCGATTCCTCTGACGGGATCCAGGAAGAGGCAACCGGGGAAACCGTAACACGCGAGTTCCCGGTCCAGGGCAGATTCGAGGTCACAATGACTGTGACCGATATTAGTGGACAGCAAGACACAGACAGTATACTCATTGTAGTAAACTGAAGCTGAAAATACGGTTGACAGGCTACAACCTGTCGACCGGACTTTTTCTTTTTTAGATCCCTTTTACGCTTATTTTAACACAGTCTCATTTTATCAGACCTGGAACTTACAGGATTTGTTTTAGCAGGATTTCAGACACAACTCAATCTGACATCACAATTCATGCCAGTTTCAAATCCCTTAGAATACTGAATGTTTATCTGTGCGACTGTATGACATGCCAGCAGACAAACAGCGAATGCTATTCTACGAACCTCTTTTTTCAGAGAAGCTGAATTGTCTGAGAAACTCTTGCCTTTTGCAAACGATCAGAAGATAAGAATCAAGCATTATAAAATATATAAAATGTAACTAATAATTATCACAGACATCTACACATATGGAAATGGAAGCAGGATTTCAAGCTAACTTCGATGCTTTTTTGGTTCTGATAGCATATATATAGTTTAAAGTATATTGTCCAGTAGCTTGTCACAATATGACATACTATGTATCATATTGTTCTTTTGTGGGCAGCGGTTGGAAAAATCTTTGCTTCTGGCTGTATGGAGAACACGATACATACAAATGAACATATTCCTGACAGGTCGACCTCAATTACAAAAAAAACACTTTTAATGAAAAACACAAGTTGAGAAGGTCAAAAAATGGATGTTACGAGAAAAACTACAAGCCTTTTAATGGTTTGTCTGGTCCTTGGTCTAGGCCTCGGGCCGGTAATTGCTTCAGCGGCTGACACCACCGCCGATGAAGGAATGAACTACACAATTCACGTTTCTAAAGACTCCGGTACAGTACTTGTCCAGACAGGTGAAGGAGAGGTACTATATCAGGGAGGCAGTGACGTCGGAGCCATTAAGGCTGCAGTCAACGCTATAGACAGAGGTACTATCCTGATAGACTCAGGGACATACATGATCAGCTCACCTGTGTCATTGAAGTCCAATATCGAGTTAGTCGGGAACAATGCCGTACTGAAAGGTTACAAGATGTTCACTATAAGCAGTGCGACAAATGTCAGGATCAGTGGATTTGAGTTCACAGGACCTGACGCGCTGTACGGGTCCGTGGCAAGTGGCTCCGGTCTCATTGATATCGTGAACAGCAAGAATGTTTTCATAGAAGGCAACACTTTCCGCAACTTCAGGGATTATGGTGTGAACGTGGCCGTAAGTTCCACATCCCACAGCAACGAGCAGATATCCATAAGGGACAATGAGTTCCTTGATTATGGTTATGCCGGTGTGATGATTGGAAAACAGTCCAACTACATCTATGTAGAGGACAACACATTCAAGAACATCAATACCCGGGCCGTGAACGGAAATGCCTATGGTATCGCTGTTGCAAAAGGAAGTAACTCTTACAAACACTCTGAATATATCTATATCAGGCACAACTGGATAGAGAACAGTCCCATATGGGAAGGTATCGATAGTCATGGAGCTAACCATGTCTACATCCAGGACAACACGGTTCTGAACTGTAAAGTGCCAATTGCCGTTTCCTACCAGACAAATGAAGGAAGTTATCCCTTACCGGTCCATGACATTGTCATTACAGGTAACTATGTCAAAGGGAATATGAACTCCCCTTACAAACAGCATTCGGGGATACATGTTCTGGGCGCGCGTAACTATGCGCAGCCATATACGAACATAAACGTCTCAGGCAACACAATCGTGGACGTTAACAGCTGGCTGGTCAGTGATGACGGTGCCATAGTACTGAGAGACGTAAACGGAGGTATTGTCGACAACAACCTGATCACCGGTGTAGGAGGAACAGGGATCAATCTGTTGAACGCCGATAATCTGGTCGTTCAGAACAACGACATACAGAGTCTCAAGCAGATCTCAGGCTACACAAAGGGTATAGAGATGTCAGCAGTCAGGAAAAGTTTCAGCACAACTATCAGGGATAACAAGTTCGGCAGCTCTGTGGATTACCACGGATATGCTAATTCAGGTAATACGTATTATACTACCCTGATAAATGAGGAACGTTCAGAGTTCGGAGGTTCACTGAGCCTCAACGTGCAGACTGCCCCCACACCTGCTGAATCAAGTGTCAATCCACCACTCACCCCACCCGAACCCCGCACGTCAGACAACACAGACGGACCCGTTTTTGAACCAATAAGCGGTAGCCCCGGAATAAGTGATTCAAATATCAGCATATCCAGGGAAGCAGGCTCCACAGTCGTTAAAACAGGCAATGGCGAGGAGATATACAATGGCAGCAGTGATGATGTTGCTGTAAGTGCTGCCATAAGAGCTGTAGAGCAGGGAACCGTTACCTTCAGGGAAGGCACGTATGTACTCAGCTCGGCTGTGTCACTTAAATCCAATGTAGAACTGATCGGAGAGAATGCCACCCTGGAAGGATATAACATATTCCGGCTGAACGACGTATCCAATGTAACAATCAAAGGATTCACATTCAGCGGTCCCGAGGAGCAGTATTCGGCACGTGCCAGCAGCACAGGTCTAATTGATATCGTTAACAGTGAGGACTGTCTGATCGAAGATAATGTCTTCAGCAATTTCAGGGACAACGGTGTAAACCTCTTAACGACCTCTGTATCCGACCACAACAGGCAGATAACAATCAGGAACAATGAATTCCTAGACTTTGGTTATACCGGTGTTATGATTGGAAAACAGGCAAAGAACATAGTTATCGAGGAAAACACATTCATAAACATTGATGTCAATAATCTGAACGTGCACTCCTTTGCTATTGCTGTTGCCAGGGCAGGCAGTGAATACCAGTACTCCGAATACATCTACATCAGGAACAACACTATCGAGAACAACCCCGGATGGGAAGGTATCGATAGCCATGGCGCCAACTACCTCTTTATTGAGAACAACGAGATAACGGATGTAAAGATACCGATATCAATTGGCCAGATCAATGAAGACGACAGGTACCCGGTACCGGTACATACCCTGAACATTGAAGGGAACATGATCCTTGGCAATTTCTCTGCAGAGAGTGAATATCCGGCCATCAAGGTATTCGGCGGTAATAACAGCGATGATACTGTCAGCAAGCCCTACCTTAGAGCAACAATCTCAGCTAACACGATCTCTGACAGAAATAACTGGCTGTCAGAAGATAATGCTGTCGTATTGCAGAATGTGCCGGATGCTGTGATCGATAACAATACCGTATCCTCAGATGCTGGTCCAGAGACTCCCGATGAAGTTGCAGATACCGTAGAAGATATGAACGAGACAATCCTTGACGAAAAACCTGTGGCTATTGTGGGAATTGTATCCGCACCTTCAAAGAACAGTCTTGAGCTCGATGGCAGTGGTTCAATAGATGATACAGGCATAGCTTCATATTCCTGGGACTTTGATTCCTCGGACGGAATTCAGGAAGATGCAAGCGGAGAAGTTGTATCTCATGTATTCCCCGGAGCAGGCAGATATGTGGTTACCCTGACAGTCACTGATACCCAGGGACAGCAGGACATAGATACACTGAACGTAGTATTTAATTGAAAACAATGGTTGATGGGCTTTTTCCCTGTCAACCTTATCTTTTTTATTCATTAATTATTTGCTGGAAAATATGTTCCCTTTAACGGATAATTTTCAGTAAATCAGGATGAGCAATTTTTACTCAGTCCTTTTATTGTATTTGTAACTAATGTTCATTATCAAATAAGCAATATTATGGCTCTAAATACGTATTGAAGCAACTTAAAACCTTTTTTGTGCCTGCGAGAATATATATACCATAGAGTATATTATCGGGGTGCTCGTCACAAAATATAGTTACCACCACTCGACCCCTGACGAAATAACGGACACTGTCCCCAAGTGTCATGACGTTTTTCTTCAAGAGGACAAGATCGGGTTATAACTTTGTTTTTGACAGCCTGACCTGAATAATCAAAAACGGATTATTAACACTCAATAGTTGAGAGGTCTAAAATGGTTAAAAGAAGAAAAACTACAAGCCTTTTAATGGTTTGTCTGGTCCTTGGTTTAAGCCTTGGAACAGCAATTGCTTCAGCGGCCGACACCACCGCCGATGAAGGATCAAACTACACAGTAAGCATTTCCAAAGACACCACCACAACATCTGTCCATACAAAGGACGGAGAGCTCATATACGAAGGAAATAACGACGTAGAAGCCATAAAGGCTGCAGTGAATGCTGTTGATGAAGGAAGTATCCTGATCAACTCCGGAACATATATGATCAGTTCAGCAATTGAACTGAAATCAAATATTGAACTGGTAGGCAAGGATGCAGTACTCAGAGGATACAGTATCTTCAATATAACAGATGCAACTAACGTTACAATAAGAGGATTCGAACTCAGTGATCCGGACGAGGCATACCTTCCGGTTGTCGGCGATGTCGGACTCATTAAATTCGAGAACAGCAATAACTGTCTTATCGAAGACAATACATTCACCAACTTCAGAAGCTATGGTGTATACCTTGATGTCAGCTCACCATCCTACACCAACGAAGAGATCACAATAAGGAACAATGAGTTCCTGGATTTCGGTTACGCTGGTGTTATGATAGGAAAGCAGTCCAATAATATCTATGTTGAGGACAACCTGTTCAAGGATATAAACACCAGAAAGATAAATGTAAACTCCTACGGTGTTGCAGTCGCCAAGGGAGGAAGTTCCTACAAGTATTCCGAATACATCTATATCAGGAACAATCACATAGAGAACAACCCCGTATGGGAAGGTATCGACAGTCATGGATCCAACAATATCTACATAGAGGACAACACCATCACTGACGTCAAGATACCTATCGCAGTTTCCCACAGTACAAGTGACGGAAGCTACCCTGAGACCCTGCATGATGTGAAGATCACAGGCAACCAGATACAGGGCTACACCAACGGACAGAAACAGGACTCCGGAATTTATGTGATAGGCGGACACGGAGGAGCTGTCCTTGAACCAATATCAAGGGTTATAGTCTCGGACAACACTATCCGTGATGTCAACAACTGGCTCATATCAGACGACGGAGCCATCGTTCTGCAGAGTGTGGAAAAGGCCGTCGTTGAGAATAACGATATCTCCGGAGTCGGCGGAACAGGTATCAACCTTGAAAATGCCGATAATACTGTTGTTAAAGATAACAGTATAAAAGATATGAAGCCCATCTCAGGTGCAACCCAAGGTCTGGAAATTATATCCAGCGGAAGTAACCTGACATTTGAGAACAACAATTTCGATGAATCAGTAGAAGTCCCGGGAGTCTGATTCCCGGAGCTTCCGGTGTGTAAACGGCACACTATCTGCCACCACCATAAGTGTGTCGTACCACCATCAACAAAAATCAGACACGAGGTTGACGGATCACTTATATCCGTCAACCCTACCTCCTATTTTTTATATGCTATACTGAATATGTAGCACCAGTATCAGATACCTATATCCATCGACCTGTAACATTCCTTCATGTCAAAAAGCATTGCAAAGAGAATCATCTGTATACCTGCTATGATCAGAAGCGTATCTATCAGTGGAAGGCTTGACGGAACAGCCCATCCTGCAAGGCCCCCGACCAGAGTGTATGCTGAAAGAAGCACACCCAGAGGCAGGAATATCATACCGAAGACGTAGAAGAAGACCAGAGGGTGGAAACTCTGAATAGAGTACTTTTCTTTGAGCCTCCAGAAAAAGTTCTTCAGCAGCATGACCGAAACTTTGGTCATGTATCTTCCATATTTGATTGTCGATTTCTCATCAGCATACCGGGCAGGCATGGAAACATCAACGGTCTTGTAACCGAATGTGTTGAGCTTTACCAGGATATCGTTACAGTATCCGTAATAAGTGTAAAGCTTGTCAATTTCTATCCCTGAAAGGGCTTTCTTTGATATCGCAGTATAGCCGTTCTGGGGGTCCATTATGTGCCAGTATCCACTGCTGACCTTTGTGAGGAAAGTGAGCAGGGAGTTACCAAAGAGTCTCCAGGAGCTCATCCCTCCGCGAAACTCCTCCGATTTTAGACGATTACCCTTGGTATAATCAGCCTCGCCCCGGAGAATAGGCATTATGAGATCCGGCATAAGTGCCGGGTTCATCTGGTTATCACCACCCATGACAACAGCAATATCCATATCTTCCTGAAGGGCCCGCTTGTAGCCGTGCAGGATTGCAGCACCTACTCCCTGGTTTTGTTCGTGTGTGATGACAGATAAACGAGGGTCCCTGATCGAGTTCAGTACCCCGGCAGTATTATCAGTACTCGCATCGTTGATGACATATATCCGGTTAACATAGTCAGGGATACCACCAACTGTTTTTGCTATCAGTTTCTCTTCATTATAGGCAGGTACCACTACCCCGATCTTATGATCGTACAGTTCATCCTTATTCTGTTCACGGACCTTACTGACATTGATCTCCTTTACTCTCATACCGGCATCTGCAAGATCCTTGACAAGAGAGAGTTCCATTGGCAGGGAATCCGGCTCGAATTTCATGAAATTTGCCGATTGGGAAGAGAATGCCGCATAACCGATATTGTCATAGAGATACTTTACAAATTGCTGTCTTCCGATTTCTGAAACGTTTCCGTTACCATTACCGTTGCCATTATTATTTGCTATCAATGACTGTATATCATAATCTGACCCTGCTTCAGGATATGGGCTGTATCCTACGACTGCATCCGCTTCAAGCCACATTACTGGGTCTATCATTTTGGGAATTTCTTCAGAATTATAGGATTTATTTGGATTAATTACAAGTACAGGACCATCACCGAATTTCTCTGAGAATTTGAAGGCGGTCCTGAGTGCTTCCATCTTCCCTCTATGTGTTTCATGTTTTATTACATGTGCATTCATCTTTTCTGCAACATATGCGGTGGAATCAGTACTCCCATCATCAACCACCACTATATTATCAACATACACCCCTGCCTTTTTGATGACATCATAAATGTTAGCTTCATCATTATAGGCAGGTATTATACCTGTTATACCCATCTTTACTCCCCTTCTTACGGTTTCAAAATCACATATCTATGCAAGCCATAAGCTGACAGAGATACCAGCAATCCCAATCAGATTGTGCTTACATATCCACTCCATATAACAAAATGTGTTTTTGATTAATAATATTATCGCATAGTATGATATGATGATGAAAACAAGTAAATAAAAAAAATAATTGCCTTTAACAGACACATAAAAGAAATAAGTATCATATTTGAGAAATATATTTCTGGATCTTGTGATTATGTGAGATATCAATAAACATATTTCTAAAAACAAACTTGATTCATATTTCCTGCTTCCAGCATCAGTCATCAGTCACATTGATCCATCAATGAAGATCACGATATGGTTCTGTGAAATTGCCTTTATGATAGAGCAGATACTGGAATTCCAGCCTCCTGAATTCTATTTTCAGCTAGCATTTCATAAAACTTAAATATGTACTGGTACCACTATATCTGGCTATATACAGGAATACATAAAATAGCGTTTTAGTTTAAGAAAGAGGCACTGAAATGGTCGGAGACAGATTATCAGGACAAAGAATACTTGTCACCGGAGGTGCCGGATTTATCGGCAGCCATGTGGTTGACAGACTTGTAAGAATGGGAAATAAAGTTACGGTTTTTGATAATCTGAGTTCCGGAAGACTCGAATTTCTGGAAAAGAGTACGGATGATCCCGGATTCAGACTTATTCAGGGAGATCTTCTGGATGAAAAGAAAATCGAAGAAGCCTGCAGGGGTATGGATCTTGTATTCCATGTTGCCGCAAATCCCGATGTGCGACTTGGGGCAGTGGATACGAAGGTGCATTTTGACCAGAACATTACAGCCACCTATAACCTGCTGGAAGCCATGCGCAAAAATGGTGTGAAGGATATAGCATTCACCTCCACCTCCACAGTCTACGGAGAGGCCACGGTGATCCCCACACCCGAAGATTACGGACCACTGACCCCCATATCCCTGTACGGTGCATCCAAGCTTGCAAGTGAAGCACTGATCACATCCTACTCACACACCTTTGACATGCAGTCCTGGATATTCCGCTTTGCCAATATAATAGGTGACAGGGGAACTCATGGGATTATAGTTGATTTTATAGCCAAGCTCAGGAAGAATCCAGCCGAGCTTGAGATACTGGGTGACGGAAAGCAATCCAAGTCCTATCTTCATGTAAGAGAATGCGTAAATGCAATGATGTTCGCGGTCTCCGAGAGCGATGATGAGGTAAATATTTTCAATATCGGATCAGAGGATGCCACCAACCCGACCCGCATAGGAGAGATCATAGTTGAGGAAATGGGACTTGAAAGTGTCAAGTTCTACTACACCGGCGGCTCAAGGGGCTGGAAAGGCGATGTGCCAAAGATGATGCTTTCCGTGGAAAAGTTAAAGGAACTCGGATGGAGTCCTGAGTGGGAATCCGAGAGAAGTGTGAGGGAGACCGTAAGGTCGTTGCTTGTTTGAATATCTTAAATAGACCGACCATCCGCCAAAGGCGGTACAGTCCTTTTCCATTTATTTTAAGGAAACACTATTACTGTTGTCCAGATAAAAAATTTGAGTTGATCAGATTATCCCATAATCCGCATCAAATCCGTCCATATACGTACTATCAGGACCGAACTGGATGTTAAAGTTTGAACTTGCTGTCGGGGTAATATTGTAAAGCCTGATCTCGGAGTCATTGTCAGGAGACCAGTCTATAATTACATTGCTGCCAGCATTCTCACTGAAATAGGTCTGGGAGAGATGTGAGGGGAGATGATAGGATAATGTCGATTCAAGGTTTTCTGCACTGCCAATATAAATCTCAGTAATCTGTCCGGTATCCACGGGACTGCCGTCCAGATAGAACTCAACATTGAAGTCATAGGTAGTGATCTGCCAGAGAGCTCCGGAATTGCTCATGTAGATCTGGCCCGAATCCTGCTGGCCGTTCATCACCAGCATGACGTCCCTGTTGTTCTTTATATTGGTATTGACACCCTCGATCTTGATGTGATTGTTACCTGTGGTGGTTCTGAAACTAATGTAGTCCCCGTCTGAAATGTAACCGCCCTTATCTGATTTCTGCAGGCGCATATCGACCCCCGAAGCGTTGTGACCTGTACTTACGTCTACTACTGTCCATGTCCATTCCATTGAATCTGCCAGTGAGGTGTTTTCAGGATTCCTTGCTATGAGTGTGAGATTATATGTGCCTGTTGAAGCGCTTGTATTGTTGTATGAGGGTGAGGTGCCATTGGACCATGCCACATGTTGTCCGTTTAGAAGGAACTCGTTTATCGAGGCCTGGCTGCTGGATGCACTGAAGGTGACAGACTGAGAAGTGTTACTCTGGTAGGGTGTCGGAGGGTTCCTGCCTGAGAGTACAGGTGCTATGGGTATCTGGCCTCCGGGTGTTGTTACTACCGTCTGCTCACTTCCAAGCAGGGTTCCGCTTTTGATGACAAGGTTTGTGCCGGTATCGAGCAGGGTTACGGCTATGTTATCGTCCTGACCTATATCGTAGGTCCAGAGATCGGAAGTGTTGATCATGATTGTCTCACCCAGGACCCAGTTATCGTTGCCTTTTATCTGCGCCAGCTCCTGTGCTGTGATCTGCCTTCTTGTACCGTTGATGTCCAGTAGAATGCCGGTCTGCAGGACATTGACGACTTCCCCGCCTGCATGGCGCAGGTAGATGGTATCCGAGTCCACGCCCACCCATCCCTGGATGTCCGCATGGACCTTTTCCTGGGGTCCTGCCTGCGAGAATATGAATACAGCCACAACAGAGAATGCGATCACCGCAACTGCCGTCAGCAGTATCTCTCCGATCACCTCGGATACGGCATCTGTATTTTCCAGGAAAGAAGGGTTTTTTTCAGTCATGGGGACCTGCAGGTTCTGGGATTTGCTTAACAGATAATTATCATGGATATAATATATAAAATATTTCTTATTTAATAGAAGTGCTGTGGTTTGCGGGCCGTTTATAGGAAGTCTTCGGATCAGAGATATACTTTTATTGTCAGAAATAAACATTTATTTAGTTCTGTTTGTGATCCGGAGGGATTGGGTGGTTGATGAGTGTCCGAGTACTTATGAGATGATAAGGGGTTACGGGCTGCTGGCCATGGTCGTCCCCCTGACCATAAGCACGGCCATTGCCGTGATCGTTACAGGCGGTTTTGATCCCCTTGGTCTTTTTCTTGCGGCGGTTGTTGGATTCAGTATACATGTTTCCATGAACCTCTACAATGATATATACGATACCAGACAGGGCTGCGATACACTGGAGTCCGGTAAAAGTATCTTCAGCGGCGGATCCGCTGTGATCGTGAGAGAACCCGCACTTGAGGGGAAAATGTTCACAATAGCCAGAAGCGGTCTTGTGATGGGTTTGATCGGGACGCTCGGGCTGATGTATATATCAGCGAGAGAGCTCTGGCCTATATTTGCCTTTATTTTCCTGTCCGCAGCCTTTTTAAGCAAGTACTATACTGCAGAGCCCATCAAATTCGCATACCGTGGCCTTGGTGAGATAGTGATATGGCTCGGGTTCGGACCCTTTGCAGTTCTACTTGGAGCGGCTGCCCAGGGAATACCATTTCATCCGCTGGTGCTTGCCATCATGCCGGTTACAGGCCTAAGTACGCTGATATTTGCCTGGGGCGGAGAGATGGTGGATATGCCCTATGACCTTAAGGCCGGCAAGCGCGGGCTTGTTATAAGGCTGGGAGGGTTGAGAAGCGGTATATACGGGCTGATGGTCCTGCATGCTTTGCTCATAGGAAACATGATCTTTGCTGCATATGTGTTTCCAGATGGATGGATACTTATCCTGGCCATAGTTCCGTATATACTGATGCTGCCGAAGGTTTTTACCCTGCTGTTCAGGGGCCTTGGAAGTGAAGAGGGGATATACGAGAGAGCGAAGATGAACTTTCTGAGCTTTGTGGTTTTTTCTGTTTTTGTTATGATAGGGTTTGTTGTTCTGGCGCTAATGTGATTTTACAGTGTGCAAAGCTGGTCTGCTATGCCGTACAGTAACCCTGTGCTGAATTAGTGACTATGTACAGAAACGAAGGAATGTGTCGCCTGTGGCGGAGTGGTTGTGTCTTTAAAAATTTAAAAACCCGTTCATTAAAAGTGTCAGAACAGACCTTAGGGATGGACATGCAGAAAATGGAGAAGACTCGAACAGACTATTCACCAAGCCATTCTTCCCGTGTTATATTTGCCTGTTTTAGGATCTCTGAAGCAGTCCTGCACTTATTCTGTCCTTATGAGGATTCGGAATTGTCAGGACAAGATCACCTTTTGTCATGAATGAATGTTTTCCGCCAGAGAAAGGACCTTCGAACCCGAATTCCCTTAATCGTTTCACAAGGTTTCTCCGCGTAACCGGAACTAACTTAGACAACTGCAGCTTCCCCACAATCTTCGATCACATGATTGCCTACCGGTGGAAGTGTAAAGCCTCTACAGAGTCTGAAAACTATCCACTCATCAATGACCTCTTCAAGGTTTCTCCGGCATTCTTCAAGGGTACTGCCTGTAGCCCAGACACCTTCAAGTTCCGGCACTTCACCATAATATGGTTCATCGTCTTCAATAATCTCATACCTGGCATTCTCAAGAGCAGCATGGATGTATTCAATAAGCATTTGAAGCACCTGTGATGGTTTTATTTTAGGATATTGCTTACAACGTATATATTACCTTCATCAGTTATGAGAGTATTATTATAAGCGGGAGAGAATTGTGTCGTTTACGCTATGATTTCCAGCCATACTTATATCATACGTACTGATCGAACTTATTATGCAGCAGCAAAGGAAAGTGCCGTCTGCGGCAGAGTTCTTATATTTTTATTCGAGACTCATTTATTTTGAATTGCCTTGCACGAAACTTAATAAGAATAATCACTAATATAGTATAAACTGTGATTTTATGACTGTTAACCAGATAGATGAGTACAGAGACACTATAATCCCGATATTGCTGAAAAATGATGTGGAAAGGGCTGGGATCTTCGGATCTTTTGCAAGGAACGAGGCAGATGAGGATAGTGACATCGATATTCTTGTTCGTTTCAAGAGAAGAAAAGGTTTGTTCGACCTTGCCAGATTAGAACTGGAGCTTGAAAAGGAAGCTCAAAGGAAGGTTGAGGTCATCATTTATGATTCCATAACTCCTCTTATAAGGGAACGAGTCCTTAAAGAAGAAGTGAAGATACTATGAAGGATCCTGAAATCTTTATAGTTCACATAATAGACTCGATAGGGAAGATAGAGAATTTCACTAACAATAAGGAAAAAGAAGACTTTCTCGAAGATGTGCAGTTGCAGGATGCTGTTATCAGAAGGATAGAGATAATAGGTGAAGCATCTAGAATATCCCGGACGAGTTTAAAGAAAACTTCCGGGATGTTCCATGGAGTGAAATGGCAAGAACCAGGGACAAACTGATTCACGGTTATTTCGGTGTCGATCTTGAACTCACCCGGGATATCGTCGAACACGATCTTCCTGAACTTAGAGTAAGGATGGAGCAGATCCTTGAAGAGCTTAATCGCGAAACTGAGGCATAAATTGCAGTAAAACTTAGGTTCATAATTCCACTTTTGCTTTATTGGCTCTAACTGAATCCATCAATTAAACAAGTTCTACAATAATTCTATAATCGGTTTTCAAATACTCCTTTAGTAAAATCAAGGCCATTAGCTGATGCTGCATATATTTCCCCTTGGAATACTTACAACTTTATATCTCCAAATGTGAGTTTCCTGATGTATTTAACGCTGTATCAACAAACTTTGGCTCTGTAGAAAAACTATTTCTTTCTATTTTTACATCCAATACTACGAACAATTTTTCAATTTGGAACATAAAAGTTGCAGACTCCTAAGCTGAAGTGAGACTCAAAATACGTTTCGAAGCACCTCAAAGATCGTAGCCAGTACCCTGGCACCGAATATACTGACAGGCTCCTCATATAAAGGAAAGAGATAAGCGATACTACCGCCTTCAAGATCATCCAGGATCAGATGAAAAACAAAGGTCACAGCTATGATCATTGCCAGAGAAAATGCCTGCCGGAAATTCCTGTATACTAGATAGCTAAAACCCAGCATAAAACCTGAGATCAGCATACCGAAAATTATGGAATGGGAAGGCATTGGGCCGACCATATTGTGCCTGAGATTACCATGCAGTATAAGGTTCCATACCGCAGGCACATCCGGCAGAAGACTCCCCACAGCACCGGCTATCAGTACCACTATCATGAAGTTTCTGTTACTTATCCGCGGTTTTCCTTCAAAGCTATAAGCAGATAACAAAAAGGTCCCGGCAACAAGAACCATGAAACCGTAGAACAATAGATGAGTCGGAGGATATGGCATGGAAATTACCAATTAATTTACTTTTCAATAAGACAGACTACATGAAATAGATACACGTATAGTCATGAATTTCATTATAGACACGTACAGCCCCTTTATACACGCTATCGCATGTACCCCGGTTTTTGTTAGGTCATACTGTGAGATAAACTTATTCCATAACGGAAATATGTACGATAAAAAATTATTACAAGTTACACTCCAGACTTCAGTAATGTATTCATTTCGGAGATCATTGGCCTAGTATGTCCTATTGGCATTATGATCAGTAAATGAAGACCCTGAATAAGGAAGCCGGATTCATATACAAAGCTAATCCAGACATACATAAACAACTTATTTATTAAAGAAATTCATATTATTAATAGGTCATTAGGGGGTTGCAATTCAGATAAATAACTTGCAGACAAAAGTATATCTGTATTTCGAACAATTGTAGTATAAGTATATTACTAAGTAAATGTGCGAATCAAAAATGCTTATATGTTAAACACATTATATATCAAAAGAGATGATTATCATGGAAGAGCTAATCACAAAATTATCAAATGCACATGGCATATCCGGCAGTGAGGAAAATATCCAGGCTATTCTCGAAGAAGAACTAAAACCCTATGCAGATGAGATTAGAACTGACAAGATGGGTAATTTAATAGTAGTTAAGAAAGGTGACGGGCCATCGATCATGCTCGCTGCCCACATGGACGAGATCGGACTGATGGTAAAATACATCGATGACGATGGCTTTTTAAGATTTGTAACAATCGGAGGATGGTTCGACCAGACACTACATAGCCAGCGGGTTATCGTGCATACAAAGAACGGCCCGATTCCCGGAGTCATCGGATCCAAACCACCACATGTGATGAAAGATGAAGACAGGAAAAAACCAATTAAATCAGATGATATGTTCATCGATGTAGGTGCCAATGACAAAGAAGATGCCGAAAAAATGGGCATAGAAGTCGGCACTCCGGTTTCCATGGATATGGAAGTTAAAAAGCTTGCAAACGGCAAGATAACAGGCAAGGCATTTGACAACAGAGCCGGCTGTGCAATTGTGATCGAGACCATGAAGCAACTGGCAGAACAGGACATCAAGGCAACCCTCTATGTTGTTGGAACCGTGCAGGAAGAGGTTGGACTCAAAGGAGCACGTACATCAGCTTACGGACTGAACCCCGATGTTGCCATCGCGATCGATACAACCATTCCCGGCGACCACCCCGGTATTGACAAGAAGGACTCTGTGCTTGAGACCGGAAAAGGAGGAGTTATCACCGTGGTCGATGCATCCGGACGCGGGCTCATAGCAAACCCACAGGTACTCAAATGGCTCAGGGAGACTGCCGACAGGAACGATATACCTTACCAGATGGACGTGGGCGACGGAGGAACCACCGATGCGACCGCAATCCACCTTACAAGGGATGGTATTCCCACAGGAGTGCTCAGTGTAGCAACAAGATACATACACTCACCTGTGGAAGTACTTGATGTCGCCGATCTCAAGTACTGTGCAGACCTTCTGACAAAGGCAATACAGAACGTTAATGACTATTTCTGATCAGGGGATTAATTCCCTTACTTTTTTTGATTGAACAACAAAACAGTGCAACCGACACCGCCGAAGGCGGCGCAGTCCGTTGCTGATGTTGCAGAAATTACGGACCTTGAATCTTCTGCACAAAAGGTCCACCCTCCCATGTAAAATCGTGATAGATTAATCGCTATACATATATAGCACTTCGTAATATCCCTGTAAGCTGTTATTGGATAACAGACAAGAAAATGTGAGGGATTATATTATTTGAAAATGTCCGGTTTTTAGACACAACTCTCAGAGACGGCGAACAGACACCAGGCGTAGCACTTACCAGCGAGGATAAGGTGGCAATTGCCACAAAGCTTGATGAGCTTGGTGTGAACGTGATCGAGGCAGGATCTGCCATAACATCCGAAGGTGAGCGCGAATCCATCAGAGCAGTGGTAGCTGAAGGATTGGATGCAGAGATCTGCAGCTACTGCAGGATCATGAAGCAGGATGTTGACTATGCACTTGAGTGTGATGTGGATTCCATTCACCTTGTTGCACCCGTATCCGACCTTCATATCAATGTCAAATTACGCAAGGACAGAGAAAGCGTAAGAAAGATGGCGATGGAAACCACCGAATATGCCAAGGAGCATGGTCTTATCGTGGAGCTCAGTGGCGAGGATGCCTCAAGAGCTGATCTGGAATTCCTGAAATCATTATACTCTGATGGAGTAGATGCAGGAGCTGACAGGTTATGCTTCTGTGATACAGTAGGTTTGCTTGTTCCTGAGAAGACCGGAGAGATATTCACAGATATCACTTCTGCGGTAAACGCACCTGTGAGCATACACTGTCACGATGACTTCGGACTTGCGACCTCCAACACCATCGCAGCCCTCAGGGCAGGTGCAAAGCAGGCACACGTGACCATGAACGGCATAGGGGAACGGTCCGGTAATACGTCGTTGGAAGAAGTTGTAATGACCATCGAATGGTTATATAAATGCAAGACCGACATTAATACAACAGAGATCTTCAAGGCCTCAAGGCTTGTGAGCAGACTGACAGGCATACCCGTGGCACCTAATAAGTCACTGATAGGCGGAAATGCATTCACCCACGAAGCAGGCATTCACGTACATGGTCTGCTGGCAGACACTTCCACATACGAGCCCATCAAGCCTGAGATCATAGGCAGGGAACGCAAGGTCGTACTCGGCAAACATGCAGGCAAGAGCTCAGTTACACTTGCATTAAAAGAGATGGGATTCGATGTTGACGATATGCAGCTGCACGAGATACTTGACCGTGTGAAGGAACTTGGAGACCACGGTAAGAAGGTAACCGATGCTGACCTGCAGTCCATTGCCGAGACCGTACTCAATATCCAGAGAGAAGCAAAGGTCGTCATGGACGAATACACTGTTGTTTCCGGAAACAGGGTTACTCCAACCGCATCCGTCAAGCTCAGAGTAGACGGCAGAGAGGTTGTGGAAGCAGGCATCGGAGACGGACCGGTTGATGCAACAGTTGACAGTATCAGAAAGGCTGTTGCAAGTATTGGAGATGTACAGCTTGAAGAGTATCATGTAGATGCTATCAGTGGTGGCACAGATGCTCTGGTAGAAGTACTTGTAAAACTCTCAAAGGACGGGAAGATGGTCACATCAAGGGGAGCACGTACTGACATAGTAATGGCATCCGTTGAGGCCATGCTGAACGGAATAAACCGTCTTATATAAACAAAGTATCACACAGATCATAATAGTTAAAAAATAATACAGAGGATTTATATGAAAGAATCAACTGGAAAAATGACAGGCGCCAGAGCCCTCATCGAGTGCCTGTACAGGGAAGGCGTTGATACTATCTTCGGATACCCGGGAGGTGTCCTGCTTCCCATTTATGACGCACTTTATGACTCGGATATCCGGCATGTGCTGGTACGCCATGAACAGGCTGCTGCCCATGCTGCAGAGGGTTATGCAAGAGCGACCGGCAAGACTGGTGTATGTATAGCAACTTCAGGACCCGGTGCAACAAACCTTGTCACGGGTATTGCCAATGCCTACATGGACTCAATACCAATGGTAGCATTTACCGGCCAGGTGCCCAGTTCACTGATAGGCAACGATGCCTTCCAGGAAGCAAACATAACCGGCATCACAATGCCGATTACCAAACACAATTACCTTGTACAGGATGCAAAAGAGCTGCCCCGCATCATCAAGGAGGCATTCCACATCGCATCCACCGGCAGACCCGGACCGGTTCTGGTCGACCTTCCCAAAGACATTACCACCGAGGAAATAGAGTTCTATTATCCCGATAAGGTGGAGCTTCGCGGATACAACCCCACCTATCGCGGCAATCTCCAGCAGATAAAGAAAGCTGCAGCCGAGATCAAGAAGTCAGAGAACCCCGTGATATATGCAGGCGGAGGAGTCATTAGTTCCGATGCCGCAGGAGAGCTCAAAGAGCTTGCTGAGAAGATCCAGGCACCTGTTACCACGACACTTACCGGCATGGGAGGATTCCCGGGAAATCATTCTCTGTTCATAGGTATGCCCGGAATGCACGGTTCCAAATATGCTAATTATGCCATCCAGGAATCAGACCTGATCATTGCAGTGGGTGTAAGGTTTGATGACAGGGTTACAGGAAAGCTCAAGTCCTTTGCTGCAAACGCAAAGATAATCCACATTGACATCGATCCTGCAGAGATATCAAAGAATGTAAAAGTTGACATCCCAATAGTCGGCGATGCAAAAGGGATACTCACCAATCTTCTCAAATATGCTGAAAAATCACAGTCTGAAGAGTGGCTTAAAAAGATCGAGTACTGGAAGAAACAATATCCACTGCACTACATCGAACCTGCAACATGCGATGGGATCAAGCCCCAGTATATCATCGAGCAGATAAAAGAAGCCTGCGAGGATGCAATTATCGTTACAGAGGTCGGACAGCACCAGATGTGGGCTGCACAGTACTTCAGGTACAAAGAACCAAGAACTTTCATATCCTCAGGCGGACTCGGAACCATGGGATACGGTTTTCCGGCATCCATAGGAGCAAAACTGGGCAAGCCCGACAAGGTTGTTTTTGATGTTTCCGGAGATGGCTCCTTCCAGATGAACTCCCAGGAGCTGGCCACGGTAGTCCAGGAGAACATTCCGGTAATAATAGCAATATTCAACAATGGATATCTCGGGATGGTCAGGCAGTGGCAGGAGTTGTTCTTTGACAGGAGATACTCTTCAACATGCATACAGGACAGCGTTGATTTTGTGAAACTTGCCGAAGCCTACGGAGCGCTGGGACTGCGGGCAACCAAACGCGACGAAGTGCGACCTGCGATAGAAGAGGCAATCGCATCCGGCAGACCAACTGTGATCGATTTTGTAGTCGAATGTGAAGAGAATGTCTCACCGATGGTACCTGCCGGCGCTGCAATAAACGAAATACTTGACCTGGAGAGGAAAGAATGAGACACACACTTTCAGTTCTGGTTGAGAACAAGCACGGTGTACTCACAAGAGTCGCAGGTATGTTCTCAAGAAGAGGTTACAACATTGACAGCCTGACAGTGGGAGTCACTGAAGACCCCACCATCTCCCGCATGACCATTGTGGTAAGAGGCGATGACGAGGTCTTAGAACAGGTCACAAAGCAGCTCAACAAACTCATCGATGTGATAAGGGTCACTGACCTCAAATCCGAAGAAACGGTGGAAAGGGAGCTTGCTCTCTTCAAGGTAAGTTCTGACGTCAGCAACCGCTCGGAGATCATGCAGATCGCGGACATCTTCCGCGCAAGGATCATCGATGTTGCTCCAAGATCCGTGATAATAGAAGTTACAGGCGATGAATCAAAGATAGATGCCATCGAGCAGCTATTGCGTCCCTTCGGGATCAGGGAAATGGTCAGGACCGGCAAGGTCGCCCTGAGAAGAGGGGCGAAAGGTGTTTCAAGCTGAAAGTAGATTAACATCAAATCTTTCCATAGGAAAAATATTTAGATTATTATAAGAGGTACTAGACAATGGCACAAATGTATTATGATAGCGATGCTGACCTTGATGTTCTGAAAGGTAAAAAGATCGCAGTGATGGGTTACGGAAGCCAGGGGCATGCACAGGCCCAGAACCTGCACGACTCCGGACTGGATGTTGTGATCGGTCTGAGAAAGGGAAGCAAGAGATGGAAGCAGGCAGAGGACGATGGCCTCAAGGTCATGACAGTTGCCGAGGCTGCAAAGGCTGCGGACGTCGTACAGATACTCCTGCCCGATGAAGTACAGTCACAGGTATACTACAGTGAGATCGAACCCGGTCTTGAGGCAGGTAATGCAATCGTGTTCTCACACGGTTTCAACATCCACTACAATCAGATCAGGCCACAGGAAGACATTGATGTTTACATGGTAGCTCCGAAGAGCCCCGGACACCTTGTCAGAAGGACCTACAAGGACGGTGCGGGAGTACCTGGCCTCATAGCAGTATTCCAGGATGCAAGCGGCAATGCAAAGCAGATGGCACTTGCCCACGCAAGAGGTGTCGGATGTACCCGTGCAGGCGTATACGAGACAACTTTCCGCGAGGAAACAGAGACCGATCTCTTCGGAGAGCAGGTAGACCTCTGTGGAGGTGTGGCATCACTCATTAAGACCTCTTTCGAGGTGCTTGTCGAAGCCGGCTACCAGCCTGAGATGGCATATTTTGAGACCTGTCACGAGCTCAAGCTCATTGTGGACCTGATCCATGAAGGCGGACTTGACAAGATGTGGTACTCAGTATCCAATACCGCAGAATACGGTGGTATGACAGTAGGTCCGAAGGTCATCAACGAGCTTTCCAGGGAAGCAATGTACGAGGCACTTGATAGAATACAGAATGGTGAGTTTGCACGTGAATTCGTACTCGAGGGCAAGGCAAACAGGCCAGTACTCACTGCCATGGAAAGACAGGACAGGGAGCACCCTGTTGAGGTCGTCGGTAAACAGATCAGAGCAAAGATGCCCTGGCTGAACAGCGAACTGAACGAAAAGTAGACCAGATGGTCTACACACCTTTTTTATTCCTTACCTTACAATAAATTGTTACAATAGCTTATTGCAACTAACCGGAGGTATTCAACTGCCAGCAACTATAGACACAATACTCTCAAGAAGAAGTATCAGAGAATTCACAGATGAGAAGGTAAGTCGTGAGGATATAGAGAGAATACTTAATACCGCAAGGTGGGCGCCCTCGGGACTGAACAACCAGCCATGGAAATTCATGGTGATCCAGAACGAGGAGACCATGGAAAAGCTGGAGGGATGTACCCACTATGCAAAGGTGATCAGAAGCGCACCTCTCCTGATAGCGGTATTCCTAGACCGGGAAACCATGTACAATCATACAAAGGACGTACAGGCCATTGGTGCAGCCATTCAGAACATGTTGCTTGCCTGCTGTGACCTGGGGCTCGGAGCTGTCTGGCTGGGAGAGATACTCAACCAGGAAGAGAAAGTTAACTTGATTCTGAGTTGTCCCGAATCACTGGAGCTTATGGCAGTAATTGCGATCGGACATCCTGCAAAGGGTAGCGACAGCTCGCCAAGAAAGCCAAGGAAAAATCTCAAAGATATCTGTTATGAAGAAAATTGTGAGAAAAACTGGAGGTAGGGAGACGAAGATAGATAGTTAATGAATGTGATTGGAGGTTTAGTAGACACGACCAAAAGGACTGGGTAGTTATCTGGTCTTATTTTATCTTCGCCTCTAATTGCTAGAATGTTTTTTCTTCTATATAAGCATTTGTCAAAATCCGGCTAATTCAAGACTGCTTGATTTGTACGCAAATCAAATTTGCTTGATTATCCGGAATTTGACTTTCTGGATGAACACCTGAGATTAATACAGAACTCATTTGCATCCTTTTCTTTTGGCTTGACACGAATCTGTTTCCAGTCACAATGCTTACATTTTCCCTTAACAGTAAGCCTGCCTTCCTTTGGCAGGGACTGGGTATAGCCACACCTTTCAGTACACGCCAGAAATCTTGTATCCTTGGTAGTGATTATGAACATTGACCCATCACATTTCGGACACGTTCCGATCACCTCAGGCGGGAAACACTTTTTTTCGGAATCGCATGTAAAACACGGACCCATGCCAACAGACCAGTGGTACTTGTTTCCGACTTTGATCACGGCAACACCTTCCTTTTCACACTGCTTTGACCGCAGTACATTAAGAGCACCTTTTTTCGGAAGAGGATAGGTATTCTTGCAGGAGGGATATCCACTGCAGCCAACAAACCTGCCTTTGTCAGTCCTTACAATACGAAGCATACGCCCGCACTCCGGACATTCCCCCACGAAATTCTTTTTATCCGCAGCAATACTCTCATCAGTTATCGTTCCGGCCAGTTTCGTAACTATCTGTTCCTTACCCGACCTGAGCTGGGAGTACATTTCTCTTATGAGATGTGAGCCTTCCTCCAATGTGCTGTCAAAGCTTTTCTTCCCGTCCTCAACATCCTGTATCAGCGCTTCGATACGAGCACGGATATCAGGTTTTACAAGTATCGGCACACTCGAATCCAGTGATTCCATAAGAGTAAAGCCCGTATCCAGGATTGCAATTGTTTTTCCCTTGGTCTCGAAATAGCCGCGTTTTTTATTGGTTTCTATATGAGACGGAGCTGTTGCCTTGGTACCGATACCGTTCTTATCCATCAGTGTGAGAAGCTCGGCTTCTGTAAGCCGCTTGGGAGGACTTGTCTTGGACCTGGTATTGCTTAATTTCTTAACATCAACCTCGTCATTCAGTTCCAAATTCGGTAGAAGCTTATCATTCTTATTTTCGAATGGATATACAGCAAGCCAGCCTGCATCCTTCAGTATAGAACCCGTGGCATCGAAAATCTCACCCCTGACATGTACCTCAAGGCGGGTCTTGTCAAATATGGCAGGAGGCATCAGGTTAGCAATGAAGTGTCGGACAATGAGATCGTAAACCTTCCAGGCATCAGGCATCCTGACACTTTTCTCGATCTCCTGCCTGCCTGCGGCCCTGATAGGATAGATAGGAGGATGGTCATGACCGTCCTTAGTTCCATTCCTGCTTTTAATCTGTGACCGGGAAAGTATATCCATTACCTGTTCTCTGAACTCACCCGAGGAAAAGCCCACCAGTATTGTCTTAAAATCAAAATCATCGGCATACTTGTTCGTCTCTGTCCTGGGATAGCTCGTAAAACCTGCAAGATATAACTGCTCTGCAACCTCAAGGGCGGTCTCAGGGCTTATACCCAAGTACTTGGAAGCCCGTTTGAGAAACTCGGTGGTGTTCAGCGGATAGGGAGGATTCACTGCGGACTCCTTCTCGCGCTTCTTTGCCACGGTTCCCTTCTTGCAGTCCTTTATACGTTTGAAGATCTCGTCGGCCTTTGCCTTCTCAGTGATATTACCGGCTCGATGAGTCCCTTTGAAATCCTTTGCTGAGTGGGAAAATATCCCTTCGATCTTCCAGAAATCCTTTGCTTTGAAATCACGTATCAGCCGTTCACGTTCATAAACAAATCCGCAGGTCGGGGTCTGACAGGGACCGATGGAAATTATTCCTTTTGTCCGTGCATGCTCCCGCACAGAAAGCGTCATGAATCTTGTGAAGGCAGCACCCATCTTAAGATCGAGTATCTGACGTGCCTCAGCGGACATTGCAAGATTTTCGTTGGGTTCCACAAGGTTGCCGAATGCCTTCTTGATCTCACTTGCGGACAGTGAGGAGAAACGTGCCCTTTTCACAGGAGCTCTGGAAGACTTTTCCGCAATGGACTTTGCCTCAAAACCTATATTCTCCCCTTCCCTGTCAAAGTCACATGCAAGGATGAGTTCATCTGCCTGGCCCGCAAGTCTGGATATCGCGGTGGCATATGGTTTCTTCAATACATTCTTTACAGGGTCAGTATCAAGGAGCACAGCAGGATCGCATTCCCTCCAGTTACTGTATTCCGGCGGAAAATCATATCCCATAATGTGGCCGGAAAGCCCCATTATTCTCCATTCCTTCCCGTTTTTTTTGAAGTCGTACACGGGAATGCCATCTATCGATGCACGATTAAAACCACCCTCACTCAGGATTCCAGCTATCTGTGCTGCTGCTTTGTTCTTTTCCGTGAATACGACTATCGACATGCTGGACTCCTATGCATTGATTATAGATAAGAATTGAGCCTGCGGGGTGAAAGTAATCATGCCGCAATGATAATCTACATCACATTTGTGAAACATATATATATACTCAGATAATATCTGCAGCCCATAACAGACGCAGTAGCGAAGGAGTAATTAATGACATTAATGGAAGATGCAAAACGAGGGATCATCACACCCCAGATGGGAGCCGTTGCCAGGGATGAAGGCATTGATGCTAAGACCATCTGCTCGTGTGTTGCGAAGGGACTCATAAGTATCCCCAATAACCCTGCCAGGGATTGCAGGGTCGTAGGTATAGGAAAATACCTAAGCACCAAGATAAATGCCAATATTGGTACATCACGTGATTACATTAACATTGAGGAGGAAGTGGAAAAAGCAAAGACTGCAGAGGCCTTCGGCGCCGATGCGCTCATGGACCTGTCCACCGGGGGGGACCTTGACCTTATAAGAAAGAAGATAATGGATGCAGTGGACATCCCCATAGGCTCGGTTCCAATCTATCAGGCCGCAGCCACGCAGAAGACTGTTGTGGATATGACATCTGATGACATGTTCAATGCAGTACGCAAACATGCAAAGGATGGTATCGACTTTGTCACCATACACGCGGCAGTGAACCAGGATGCCATGAAGAGAATAAGGCAGGGTAACAGGATAACTGACATCGTCAGCCGTGGCGGATCATTTACCCTTGCCTGGATGCTGCATAACGGAGAGGACAATCCTTTCTATGCGGAATATGATTACCTGCTGGAGATCGCAAAGGAATATGACATGGCAATCAGCCTTGGCGACGGTATGAGACCCGGATGTATTCATGACGCATCCGACGGACCTTCCTTCATGGAGTTCATCACCCTTGGAGAACTTGTAAGACGCACACGCGAAGCCAATATCCAGTGCTTTGTGGAAGGTCCAGGACATGTACCCATCGATGAGATCGAATTGAGCGTGAAGGGCATGAAGAATCTCTGCGATGACGCACCTCTCTACCTGCTAGGCCCTCTTGTAACCGACATTGCCCCCGGATATGACCATATCACCGGTGCCATCGGAGGTACTTTTGCAGGCATGTGCGGGGCTGATTTCCTGTGCATGACAACACCTGCCGAACATCTGGCACTCCCGACAAAGGACGACATCCGTGAAGGTACCATAGTTACAAGAATTGCTGCCCACGCGGCAGACCTGACAAAGGAAGGACAGAAAGAACGTGCAAGGGCCGTAGATAACAAGATGGCACATGCACGTAAGAACCTTGACTGGGACACACAGTTCGAGCTTGCAATCGACGGTGAGAAGGCTACGAAAATAAGGGACAGCAGGAACACCGGAAGTGAAGCATGCTCCATGTGCGGTGACCTCTGCGCCATGAAGATCGTCAGCAAGGCACTTGAGGAAGAGAAGGAAGAGTGACATCAGGTCACTATCTTCCTGAAATGAAACTTTTTTATCATTCAGACCTTATCTTCAGGCATGAAATTAACCGTGCTCGTAGATAACAATACACTGATTGATCGTTACTTAACAGGCGAACCTGCCGTTTCCTACTTTATAGAAGCAGACGGAAAGAAGATACTTTTTGATACAGGATACTCGGATGCATTTATCCGCAATGCAGAGAAGATGAACATCGATATTCTGGGACTTGACCATATTGTATTATCCCACGCCCACCTTGACCATACATGGGGACTTGATCCTCTTATCAGATTATACACCGAAGCAAGGATGGAAGGACTGGACCATTCAGAACCTGACCTGATCGCTCACCCATTGATATTCAACAGCAGAACAGATTCCGGAATGCAGGAGATAGGAACCCTCATATCACCTGACAGGCTCTCAAAGGTTTTCAAATTCCAGCTCAGCAACGGACCCCGGTGGATAACGGAGAATGTGGTATTTCTCGGGGAAATACCCCGGAGATTTGATTTTGAACACGATCCACTCGAAAGCAAGATCAATATCGGTGGAAAGAAAACCGAAGACGATCTACTTGACGATACCGCACTTGCAATAATAACAGAAAAGGGTCTGGTTATCGTTACAGGCTGCTCCCATTCAGGCATCTGCAATATCGTTGAGTATGCAAAGGAACTTTGCGATGAAGAAAGGATAGCTGACATTATAGGAGGTTTCCATTTACTCAATCCTCCTGAGAAAAAGATCAAAGGAATAATAGACTACTTCCAAAAACTCAACATCAGGGAAGTTCATGCATGTCATTGTACAGACCTTGGATCGAAGATAGCATTGTCAGAGGTCTGTGATCTGAAAGAAGTGGGTTGTGGTCTTCAGCTTGAATACGAATAATGAAGAAAGGACAAAAAAGTCCTTCCTGTTTTTTTACTGTCCTTTCTTGAAACACATGAACCAGTCAAGACAGTATTTGCCTTCTTCTTCCGACTCTACTCTTTCCTTTGCTGTTCCACATGATCCGGGCGGTGGGATGATCACATCCTCACCCGGTTGCCAGTTTGCAGGGGTTGCAATGTCCTCTGCATCTGACTTCTGCAGTGCCTGCACAAGCCTTTTGATCTCATCCATGTTCCTTCCGTTGGAGAGCGGATAATAGAGAATTGCTCTGATCTTTGCCTTGGGATCTATCACAAATACTGCTCTTACAGCCTGGGTGTCCGAGGCATTTGGTTGCAGCATACCAAATTTCTTTGCAACCTCCATCTTAAGATCGGCGATTACCGGGAAGGTGATCTCAATATCCTTCATTCCCTTGTATTCGATCTTCTCTTTAATGGTCCTCAGCCATGCAATGTGTGCATAAATGCTGTCAATGGACAATCCGATCAGTTCACAGTTGAGCTCTTTGAACTCATCCTGCATGTTCGCAAAAGTCATGAACTCGGTAGTACATACCGGCGTGAAATCAGCAGGATGACTGAAAAGGACAACCCACTTATCCCTGTAGTCCTTTGGGAAGTTGATCTCACCTGCTGTGGTGACAGCAGTAAAGGAAGGAGCAGGATCCCCTATCAATGGCATTGTTATATAAGGAGCTTCTTTTGCTTCAGTTTCTTTCATGCTGCTTCTGAGCTTTCTGATATTCTGGTCCACATAATCCGTGATCTCTTTTGTCTGTTTGTCAAATTCCTTTTCAAGTTCAAGGTCTCTGACATTCTTTGTAATACTATCACGTAGCTCTCGAAATTGACCTTCAAGCTGTTTTCTCATATCTCTTTTCTCATCCATTTATATCACCTTCAGATAATATGCGGAGGGCTAAACCGATTAAGAGGAAAGAACTATTCGTTCCAGCTTTACCTCCCACATACACCCGCATCAAAGAATTATCCTATGTTCATCGAATAAGTACTTATCCGTAAAAACCAATCAGTTCAGGTCTGCAGCGCAGGAGAGATGGCATGATACAGGAGATCAGTATGATAATCCGTTTGAGTCTGCTGGAACTGCTGGCTTTTACCGGACCTGTACTCTTGATAGGACTTCTGCTTGGACAGATGGAACAACTTTCAAATAGCTATCTGCAGCGAAGTTTCGGAAGGAAGGCACTTTTACTGACAGCATGGATCGGAGTGCCTGTACATGAGGTCGGACATTTACTCATGTGCTGGTTGTTCGGACACAAGGTCCGTAAAGTAAAGCTTCTTGACATAAGATCAGATGACGGGACCCTGGGATATGTACAGCATAGTTATGACAGGAGCAGCCTTTTCCAGAGTATGGGCAACTTCTTCATTGGAATAGGTCCCATACTTAGCGGGAATATCTTCCTTATCCTAAGTATGTATATATTACTACCAGAGCTGTTCAGCAGCTTTTCCGGCCAGCTTTCAGCTTTCACCGGGGATTCCCGTCCATTCTTATCTGTCTTGCCGGCTTCGCTCGAGCTCATGAGCAATCTCATAGCAAACATGCTCGATCCTGCAAACCTTGGCAACCCAATGTTCTGGATCTACATATTCCTGGCACTGGGAGTATCTGCCCATATAGCCCTGAGCCGGGCAGACCTTAAAGGTGCTGCCAGGGGACTTCCTGTAATGCTTATGATACTTATTCTTGCAAACAGCCTGGTTTTTGTTCTATATGACAGCACACCTTATGCGGCATCAGAAATATTCAGATATAACATATACCTGCTTGGCTTTTCGATACTGTCAATGTTCTTTTCAGCAATGAATATGGCATTGGCTTACACCGCATGGTCACTTAAAAAAAGAATGAGCTAATTTTGGATCAAAATTGGGCTCCGGGTGGAGACCGGAGCCGCTATTAGCGGTATGAGGTTTTGAAGGAGGTAGTTTTATGGATATAGACCCCATGCCACTAATACCAGGGTATTATTTTTCCTACACTGGCTCAGGGCGTAAATATGAAACATCATATATAAAAGTATCTATTTAATATCATTCAACAGTAAATCAATAATACAACTCTGTTTGATTTACAGACATATTCAATATCTATAGCCAGCTTAAGAGAAAAAGCAAATGCAGTTATACCTGATAGAAAGACTCAAAATCATGATGAAAAGTAAGTATTAATAAGGATAGATATGACTCCCAATTTAAGATGTAACACCAAAAACGTTATGTATCCCTCTGATAGTTGATAATGGTTACAGGAGGTAACCGTTGGATAGTTTAACCTTTTTCATAACTGCATTCGCTTCTTTGTTTGCAATTGTCAGCCCTCTGGGAGGAGTTGTGACCTTTGTGTCACTGACAAACAACCTTACTTTCGAAGAAAAGAATGCCGTTGCAAACAAATCAGCCGCTCTTGCCAGTGTGATAGCTATATCCTTTGCACTTACGGGAGAGATGATACTGGATTTTTTTGGTATCACCATAGACTCTCTGAGAGTGGCCGGTGGGATCCTGCTGTTCATCGTAGCACTTGATATGATACTGGGTAGGGTTTCCAGTGAAAGTATTACAGAGGACGAGATAGACAAATCAATGGACCGTAGCGACATATGGATATTCCTCATTGCTTTGCCACTTCTTACAGGTCCCGGTACCATCACTACTATAATAGTGTTAATGGGAAGTGCCGAATCGACAATCCAGAGCTTTAGTGTGATCCTGTCCATACTGATCACATTTGGTATAAGCCTGACACTGTTCCATTTCTCAAGGAGGATCTACAAGGTACTGGGGTATACCGGTATGCTGGTTTTCACCAGGCTCATGGGTCTTTTACTTGCAGGACTCGCAGTAAACTTCATTGCAATAGGAGTATGGAATCTTTACCTCTCGTTCAGCAGCCTCTGATCATTCCACCCGTACCTTAGAACAATACTTATATTGAAGCCATGCATTATTTCATTGGGGTCACGGGTAAATGGCATCAGAAGGAGAAGGTGAGAACTTTCAGTGTACTTCCAGTGGTGACGAACACAGCATAAAGATCGATGAGTTCCTGGATAGACTGAACACAGGAGCTGAAGGGCTTTCTTCAGAAGAGGCAGCAAGAAGAAAAGAAGTCTGCGGAGGAAATATCCTTCAGAAAAAAGAGAAGGAAACGCCTCTTAAGAAGTATCTGAGACAGTATAAGAACTTCTTTGCAATACTGCTTCTTTTTGGTTCCGCACTTTCATTTACAGCTGAATACCTGGATCCCGGACAGGGCAATATCTTCATCGCCATAGCACTTCTGGGAGTTGTCATACTTAACTCCACTTTTACATTCATCCAGGAATATCAGGCACAGAAGATAATGGAAAGTTTCCAGAGCCTCATGGCACCCACTGCAAGGGTTAAGCGTGACGGAGAGATCGTGGAGCTACCTGCTTCCGAACTTGTACCAGGGGACGTGATATACCTTGAGGAAGGGGACAAGGTTCCTGCCGATGCCAGACTCATAGAGCAGAACACCCTGAAAGTCGATAACTCACCCATCACAGGTGAGGCAGAACCCCAGCTCAGAGCCCTGGAATGTACGCATGAGGACATGCTTGAATGCAGGAATATGGTTTTCTCCAGTACACTTGTGCAGACGGGTAACGGAGAGGCTGTTATCTTCAGCACAGGTTCCGATACGCAGATAGGAAAACTCTCCCTGCTGACCGAAGAGACCGTGTCGGTCGAGACACCCATACGCAAAGAGCTCAACCGTTTTGTCAAGATAATATCTGCAATAGCTATTTTCCTGGGAATCGTCTTCTTTATAGTGGGCTTCCTTATACAGGATACTTTCCTTGCAAACCTTATCTTTGCCATCGGGATAATCGTGGCAAACGTCCCCGAAGGACTTCTTCCCACAGTAACGCTTGCCTTGAGCCTTGCATCCAAAAGAATGGCAAAACGCAATGCCCTGATAAAACAGCTTGAATCCGTAGAGACACTCGGATCAACTACGGTAATATGTACGGATAAGACCGGGACACTTACACAGAACAAGATGGCAGTGCATTCGGTTTACACCGGTAACGGATATATCGATGTACAGGATGATGAAAAACCCCCGGAGTTGCTCCTGCGTGTTGCCACCGTGTGCAACAACTCACGCCTGTCAGAGGAATCACCAGGATACAGAGGAGACCCGACCGAAGGGTCACTGCTGGTCTATGCAGACAGATTCAAGGACATAAAACAGGTACAGGACAGATATCCTCGGCTGGTAGAGTACCCCTTTGATTCTCGTGTGAAGAGAATGCAGGTTATATGCAGAACTCCCGAAGATGATATGGATTCCTACCTTAAGGGTGCACCTGAGGTAGTACTTGAAATGTGCGACCGCATGATGGTTGAAGGAGAGGAGCATGAACTTACTTCCCAGAGAAAAGATGAGTTGGAAGAAGAGTATCTCAAAATGGCCGAGAGAGGAGAAAGAGTACTTGCATATGCATACCGGGATGTAAATGAAGTAAAAGAGTATGAAGATAAGTTCATCTTCCTGGGATTCTCCGGTGCTCTCGACCCCGCAAGACCTGAAGCAGCAGAAGCTATAAAAAGATGTTACCGTGCAGGGGTCAAAGTAGTAATGATTACAGGCGACCACCCGGTTACTGCAACTTCCGTATCCAATCTAGTGGGTCTTAACAGTGAAGATCGAGAGCCTATATTGATAACCGGTCCTGAACTCGAAAAGATGGAACCTGCCGAGTTGAAGCAAAAGCTCGATGCAAAGAGCATAATATTTGCCCGTACCTCTCCTCTGCAGAAACTCAAGATAGTAAGAGCATTCCAGTCGGCAGGCGAGACCGTGACCATGACAGGGGATGGTGTGAACGATGCACCTGCCATAAAGAATGCGGACATGGGTGTTGCCATGGGAAGCGGTACGGATGTTGCAAAGGAATCTGCGGACATGATACTGCTTGACGACAACTTTGCAACCATTGTCAATGCAGTGGAAGAAGGACGTACTGTCTTCGATAATATCAAGAAATTCATCGCCTATATCCTGACAAGTAACATACCTGAGATACTGCCCTTTATAGCCTTCGTGCTGCTTGCAATACCCCTTCCGATGAACGTGCAGCTGATACTTGCAATCGACCTTGGTACCGACATACTGCCTGCCATCGCGCTTGCAATTGAAAAAGGAGAGGGCGATATCATGAAACGACCGCCACGTTCCAGTGATGAGAAACTGCTGACACCGCAGGTACTGATCACGTCCTACGGCCTCAAAGGACCGATCGAAGCAGCCGCAGGTTTTGCATGTTATTTTGCAGTCCTGTTCAGTGGCGGATGGGTATGGGGACAGCAGCTCGCTTTCTCTGATCCGCTATACAGGCAGGCCATAACGGCTTTCTTTGCCGCGGTCATTATCTGTCAGATAGCGAATGTATTTACTTCCAGAACCAGGAGGCAGTCTGTTTTCACAAAAGGCCTGCTGAGTAATAAAATGGTGCTACTTGGTATTGCCAGTGAGTTGCTGATACTTGCCTTTATTATGTACCAGCCATTTGTTAATGCAATATTCAACACCACACCTGTTCCACTGGAGTTTGTCCTGCTGGCCGTGCCGTTTGCGGTATTGTTGTTTGTGGCGGACGAGCTCAGGAAATATTTCATCAGAAGGGGCTCGACCACTGTGACTAAAGTGTTCGGATGGTGAACTTCAGGCCTTGCGCCTGAACACCACTTCCGTATGAGGATAGGCTATTTCCACATCAGGTGCTTCGTTTATCCTGTCGAATATCTCTTTTGTTATCCTGCTGGAGTACTCGTGGAGCTCACGCGAGGGAGAGAAATACTTGACCTGCACATCAATACCACTTGGCATAAAATCAAGTCTTATCCGGGGTTCAGACGGGCTTCTGGCTATAAATTTACCGAGTTTTGTACGTGCGGATTCCCGTACAATCTCAATGGCATGGTCCAGATTACTCTCATAGGTGACAGTGGTTATTACACTATCAAAGACAAAATCATGATTATATGTGTAATTGATGATATTCTTTTCAAACATCAGTGAGTTGGGAACAAGCACGATTCTCCCGGAGCTCTCCTCCCCATCGATAATACCGCCTATCTCGGCAATATGTATGTGAGTGAGGGTAATATCGGTCACATCTCCCTTGATATCTCCAAGGAATATCCTGTCTCCTATGTCAAAGGGCCTCTTGGCCACTACCATCATCCATGCAGCAATCCCGGTAATGGGTTTCTGAAGTGCAAAACCGATTGCTGCAGAAAGCAGACCAAGGAAAATACCAAAGCCAGACCATGCACCGGAATATGAGAGCACTGCAAAAACGACCACGAGAAGGATAAAGATATACTTGAAGATCTGGCTGAATATCTCTACATTGGATATTTGCTTCTTGGTCTTTGCCTTACGAAGCAGGCTTTGAGTAATTATACCGAGAAAAGAATTGAAAATAACTATCAGAAATATAACAGCCAGGGTCTTGACCGCTAGAGAAATAATGTTATCAAAGTTTAAAATATCAAGGATTGGCTCTGCCATAGGACTCTGCCTGCATGCTTATTTAAAGATAGGAGGTTTACGATAGTATTGATTAAAAGCTTTTCTCCGTATTATATCCTGATTTCAAAACAGTATCCTTGCAGGGCTTTTCAGATATTCTCATATACCATCGACAATATAGAGAAAAAAAGATAGAGCGGGAGTCGGACATTCACATCGATTGCTGCAGGCTTTAAAGGGAAGGAAATACATAGAAGCTAACACCCTGAGCCGGCATCAGAAATTAACGGACAGGGATGAAATTGATTATTCAGGGAGGTCATTTATGGAAAAACTTAGAATTGCGATGTTTTCATGGGAAAGCCTTTACTCGATAAAGGTAGGGGGACTTGCTCCACACGTATCGGAGCTTGCAGAAGCGCTTGCCTTAAGAGGCGACGAGGTCCACATATATACCCGTAACCGGGATATGCCTCCCTATGAGATCGTTAACGGTGTTCATTACCATCGTGTGAACCATTCCCTCAACGGTGATCTGGTACAGCAGATGGACAGTATGTGTGATGCGATGTATTACACATTCATCGATAGTGTTACGGAATTTGGCAGTTTTGATATCGTACATGTACACGACTGGCATCCTGTGAACGTGGTCACAAGAATAAAAGAGGATCTTGGTATTCCTTTCGTTATCACATACCACAGTACCGAATGGGGCAGGAACGGTAATGTTCACGGAAACTGGTGGGAGGCCATGGAGATCAGCCACAGGGAATGGAGAGGAGGTTATGAGTCCGCCAGGGTCATAGTTACATCCGAGGCCCTCAAAGCAGAGATACAGCACCTCTACCAGATACCGGATTACAAGATGGATATCATTCCCAACGGTCTCTATGAGAACCATATGAGAATGGAAGTTGATTCCGGTAAGGTCAAATCCGGTTACGGGATACACCCCTGTGCTCCTGTGGTTCTCTTCGTAGGACGTATGAACTACCAGAAAGGTCCTGATCTTCTGGTACAGGCAATACCCAGAGTACTCAAGAACAGGTGGGATATCCAATTTGTATTGATAGGAGAAGGGGAAATGAGACCGGTATGCGAAAATCTTGCGGCCAGTCTCGGAGTCAGTGATAGTTGCCATTTCCTGGGTTATGCAAGTGATGATGTCAAAAAAGAATGGGTCAATGCCTGTAATATCATGTGTGTGCCAAGCCGCAATGAGCCATTTGGTATCGTTCTTCTGGAAGCCTGGGACGCCAGCAAGAACATTGTCGCAACAGATGCCGTTGAACTGGTGGACAACTTCAGGACAGGCATCACGGTCTACAAGAACCCTGAATCCATCGCCTGGGGTATCAATCACGTACTTGATAACTACGATGACGGAGAACTTGGTAAAGCCGGAAGAGAACAACTCCGGGAAAAATATAACTGGGACAGTATAGCCGGGAAGACCGTGAAGACCTATATGGATGCAAAAAGCTGAGTAAAACAGAGCTTATCGGGAAAATGGAAAAAGCAGGCGGTATCAATGAAAAAACTGCTCAGCGGATATTCTAAAAAAGCCGGCCTTGTCCCTGGTTCTATTGTACATGTGGGTGACAGGAAGGCTGAAAGACCAAAGATCACCCTGATAAAGTACAATCGGGACAGGTTTGAGGAAAAGGTAGTCGAAAAGGTTGAAGATTGCTTTGACGGGGACCAGGACGTCGTTACCTGGATAAACATAGACGGCATCCATCAGGTGGATATTATTGAAAAGATTGGTGCGGAATACGGCCTTCACCCGCTTGTAATGGAGGATATCCTGCACACCGACCAGCGTCCCAAAGTGGAGGACTATGAGTCATACCTGTTTATCGTACTCAAGATGGTTTGGTATGACGACATCGAGAATGATATAAGGCTGGAGCAGGTCAGTCTCATACTTGGTGAGGATTTCGTTGTTTCTTTCCAGGAGGCCGAAGGTGATACTTTCAGTGCAGTCAGGGAGAGATTGAGAACAGGAAAGGGACGTATCCGCTCCATGGATGCCAGCTATCTTGCCTATGCTCTGATGGATTCCATTGTAGACAACTATTTCCTGGTGCTTGAGCAGGTCAGCGAGATAATAGAAGCTCTGGAAGACAGGCTTATCGAAAATCCTGTTTCAGAGACTCTTGAAGAGATACATGACCTTAAAAAGGAGATAATATACTTCCGTAAGTCCGTCTGGCCCCTCAGGGATGTTATCAGCAGTCTGGAACGTTCCGACTCTCCGTTGATCAAGGATACGACCCTGGTATATCTGAAAGATATATATGACCATACAATTCGCGTTGTCGAAAGCATCGAAACCTATCGTGATATTATAACAGGCGTCATGGACCTTTACCTGTCAAGCATCAGTAACAGGATGAACGAGGTCATGAAGACATTGACCATAATAGCCACCATATTCATACCCCTTACCTTTGTTACCGGTTTATATGGTATGAACTTCGAATACATGCCTGAACTTAAATATGAGTGGGGATATCCGGCAGTCTGGATCGTAATCCTCTTGATGTCCGCTTCCATGTTCGTATATTTCCGCAAGAAGAAATGGTTATAAAACAGTGAAGGAACAATAATGTTTGACAAATATACTCCACCTTTCACAGTAGAGACCGAAGGAACTACAATATCAGTAGAAGAAGAGAAAGGAAACCTGGTTTACAAGCGATCTTCAAAAGACGATACAATTGAGAAGATCCTGCTTCAAAAGGGTGAATTTCTTATAAATCCCATCGAACCTGTGAATGTTCCCAAGACACTAAGTTCTTTTCTGCTTATAGAATTCCAGCGTTCGGTGATGATCGCTCCCTATGACAAACAGACAATACACCTCAAATTCCCCATAGAGATAGGAATATTCATCTCAAGAAAAGATGGGGAATACGAGCTAATAGACATAATCACATTTAATGAGAATAAATATACCCTGTACGGTAATCCTAATCGGGGTCTCATATGCAAACACTGGGAAAGTCAGGTTTATCCATCCTATCCGCGGCCTGATATTTTGTATGAAGGAGACCTGGAACTGGTAATCTCCAATGAGACCGGTAACTGGATGGAAATAAGCCAGGCTGTGTTCAATGCCTACGGAATGAAAATATACTACGGATCAGACAGGATCTCCATGAAGGCACAGATGAAGATAATCAATAAGAACCTGGCTGAGATAGATTTCACAACCTATCCGCTTTCACCGGGTTTCCATAGATCCGTTGAACTGTACACATCACGCAAGATACTGCTGAATGGTACGAAGAGCGTAATGGAGTTTGGCTTATGAATGTCGCTGAAAATATCTCAGGTAATGTAACTGAACTCATAAACCTTGCACCAACATTCCAGGATGTACTACTGAAAGGTATCATAGTCATACTGATACTCTTTCTGGCAATCGCAATAGGAAAGGGACTCACATTGTATCTTGAGAGGTCCTTTAAGGAGAGGATAGACAAAGAGCAGATGAACATCCTGCTGAAGATAGTTTACTATGGTGTTATCACGCTTGCTGTCGTAACCATCATATTCCCGGTACTTGATGTAAACGTCTCAGGTCTGCTGGTTGCCGGTGGTGTCGTGGGTATCGTAGTGGGTTTTGCCAGCCAGAGTATTGTAGGAAACCTCATGTCAGGTATTTTCCTGATGACAGAAAGACCAATTAAGATAGGGGATCAGGTGAACATATCCAACAGCGCGGGATATGTAGAGGATATAAGCTTTATTTCCACCATAATCCGTACCTATGACGGTCTTTTTGTGAGAGTGCCGAACGAGATAGTGTTCACGACGAATATCACAAACTATGTCGCGAATGTGGTCAGAAGGTTTGACTATGTAGTTGGTATACGCTACGAGGACGATGCGGACGAAGCCATTGAGATCATCCAGGAAATACTCGATAAAGAGCCCTTTGCACTCAAGAACCCTCCTGCGGGTATCTTCGTAGATAATCTGGGAGATAACGCAGTCAATATCCTTGTCAGGATATGGTCCCCGGTTACGGAATGGTATGAGCTGAAAACAAGGATGCTCTGGATCATTAAGAAGACACTGGAAGAGAATGGCATTGAGATCGCCTTCCCACAGAGAACTGTCTGGTTTGCAGATGAACTGCGAACCCGGCAGATACCGCAGATCGCAGAAAATAATAACGGGGAAAGTTGAATGTATTGAGGAAATAGCTAATGAAGACCGTTTGTATATGTTTCGAAGTACACCTCCCGCTGCCTCTTAAATGGTACTGGCCCTGGGAGGGTTACACTTCTCCTGAACTCAGAAACTACTTTGATATGGAGAAGGCTTTCCAGAATTTCTCAAAACTGGAAAAGGATACGATCCCTATCAACCGTGCTCTGGCAGATTCCATGGACAATGGGGGAAAATACGCCTTTGACATATCAGGCATTTACCTGGAACAGTGCAAATGGACGCACGGAATTCCCGGGAGTTTCAAAGAACTTGTCAGCATGGGTGCAGGCCTTATAGCTTCTCCGTACTATCATTCGATCTGTCCTTTCTTTACCGGACCGGATGAATTTGAAGCACAGGTGAAAATGCATCTTGAAGCGCTTGATGAACTGTTTGGGGTAAGACCTGTAACTTTTGCGAACCCGGAACTTATCCTTGAACAGAAAGTTATCGGGTCTGTAAGAGACATGGGATTTAAGTGTTTTATCTCAGAAGGTTCGCAGAACCTGATCAATGGAAGTGATCCCGTACATGTGTACAGGAATGAGATTCCCACGATTCTGCGGCACATCGATCTCAGCGAGGACATTGAAAAGAAATACTCTGACAGGAAATGGACCGGTTTCCCACTGATACCTGAAAAATTCGCCTCATGGATATCAGATATGAAAGGTGATGTCGTCACACTGTATATCAAGTACGATTCCCTTCAGGGACACCTGCAAAAGGATAAGCAAATATTACAATTCTTCAGAGACCTGCCTGGGTGCCTGGCTTACCATGGGATCGAAATGCTTCTGCCGGAAGAAGCCGCTGCCAGGTTCAGGTCACAGGAACTACCATCCCTTCATTCCAAAAGGACAGCGCGCTATGGAATGCACAATCTGCTGGGAAATCATGCACAGCACCTCTATATGCATGAGCTCCAGAACATTGGCCATGGACTGGATGGGCATGGATCTGATCCGAGATACGGAAGAATCAGGAAATTATACCGCTATCTCCAGCAAACAGATATCCTTCTTGAGCTCAATGCTGAAGGGCGCAGGCTGGGATATGAACGGGCGGTCAATAACTTTTCCATACTCTCTGATATGAAAAGAGCTCTTGTGGAGGCAGACAGATGAGATCGGTCTGTTTCTATTTTGAACTTCACCAGCCACACAGGTTAAAGTGGTTCTGGCCTGACAAAAGAATCAGTGGATTCAACAGATATTTTGATAACGATATCAACAAAGAGATCTTCCGGAGGGTTTCCGAGAAATGCTATCTACCTGCAAACCAGACCATCCTGGAATTGATCGATAATACTTCCGGTGAGTTCAGAGTGAGCATGTCGGTAACAGGCACTCTCCTGAGCCAGTGTGAGAGCTGGGGCGGGGATGTACTGGAATCATTCAGGGATCTCGCCCAAACTGGCTGTGTAGAGTTCATTGATGAGACATATTATCATTCCATTGCAGCACTTTTCGAGTCAAGGCAGGAGTTCATAGAAGAGGTGAAAGAGCATCGCAGGGTCATGTCAGAACTGCTTGGCATCACACCGGAGGTATTCAGGAACACGGAGCTGATGTATAACAATACCATAGCCGGAGCTGCCGCCGAGATGGGATATAAGGCAATACTTACCGAAGGCATAGAAAGGGTGCTTGGAGGCAGGTCACCAAACCATGTCTATAAAGCAAAGAGCAGTGATATTGCAGTACTTCTGAGAAATTATAAATTAAGTGACGATATCGGATACCGCTTCTCATCGCAATGGCGGGAGGAGTATCCTCTGACTGCAGGCAAATGGGCTGACTGGGTGTCTCAGAGCTCAGGAGAAACAGCCAATATCTTCATGGATTACGAGACATTCGGGGAACACCAGTGGACAGATACCGGCATCTTTGAGTTTCTCAGGGCAGTTCCGGGAGAGGTTACAGACCGTGGGATCAGCTTCCTCACTCCTTCCCAGACGATCGAGAAGTATTCTCCGGCAGGCGAGATAGATGTGGGTGATTTCTCAACAATATCCTGGGCGGATATTGAAAGAGATACCAGTGCCTGGCTTGGTAATGATATGCAGAGACGGTGTTTTGAAGAAGCAAAGCTACTTGAGCCGTATGTGAAAGCAACCGGGGATAAAGAGCTCATAAAGATATGGAAACATCTGCTGACATCTGACCATTATTACTATATGAGCACCAAATGGCTCGGAGACGGCGATGTGCATTCGTATTTCAGCATCCATGAATCACCCTATGATGCTGCTGTGAATTTCATGGCAGTGATGATGGATTTTAAGGAAAAGGTTTTCATGGAACTGAAAGAGCAGAATAAATAGTTTACAGACCTATTCCTATTCAGGTGTTGTTAATATGGTGCGAGATCTATGCATGTTCTCAAAGGCAAACAAAGATGCTGAAGTCATCTGGTTCAAGATAGCCTACAGGAACACCGTGCATTCGGAAGCTGACATAACTTCTCTTTTTGCGGAGAAAGGACTTGATATGAGATTTGCATATATGGATAGCCTTGAAGACCCGGCAAGAGGAAAATATGTTATTTTTACGGAAGTTGAGAAAGGCAGGGACGTAAACGACGTTGTAGCTGAACTTAAACAAATGGATGTAGTGCTTGATGTCGACTACGGAGTATCCAGAAACCAGGTAATGCAGTCCGTGGAGTTCCCTTTGAGTCTTTTCGGAGAAAGAGCTATCATCCTGAGGGCTAGGACATTTGTTGACATCCTCAGAATCATGAACGAACATGTTCCACAAGCTGAAGGTCTCCAGATGCACACCGGCATTATAAGCGGGACCATGGCAGTCAAACTCTTACGTGAGATAATCGATATTGATAAAAGCAATTGTTTTGACCTGCTCAAAGAACTGTTTATGGCTGCAGGATGGGGAATGCTCGAGTATGATGTTGATATAAAAAACCTTGAAGGCAGCATTCGGACCCTGGATTGTTTTATTTCAGATGTGTATAAAGAAACTGAAATGCCTGCTTGTGCCTATATAAGTGGCTTTTTTTCAGGGTTCATATCAGAAGTCATGGAAAGGACGGTTCAGGTCCACGAAAGTCAGTGTCTGAGTACAGGACACATCTTCTGTGAACACATAATATCCCCTGTACCCAGAGGTGCAAAAACAGAACACGTACTCAGGAGAGAGCTGGATTGATCAGGCAGCCCAACTCAATACTCGGTAATCGGCATTTGCTTGTCACCATGGGTAAAAAAGGAGAGCTCTTCAATTTCTTCTATCCGGGAAGGGACTTTGCACAACATCTTGAAGAATCACAGGCCTGCCTGTATGACGGGAACAGGCTCATCTGGTCAAACGACCATGAATGGCAGGTAAGACAGAACTATGTGGAAAATACAAATATAGTAAACACCGAACTTGTGCATCCGACCGGACTGAAAATGTATATTCAGGACTTTATTCATAAAGACCATCCGGTAATGGTACGCAATTATAAGATCAGTTCGTCGGCGGGATTTCATGGAAAGTTCTTTTACTATTCTAATTTTCAGGTAGGAGAAATACAGAAAAAGAATTCTGCATTCTGTGACCATGAATCAGGGATCCTTGTGCAATACTGGAAGGACTACCACCTGGGAATAGGCTCTGTGCCCATGTTCGAAGAATGGCAGATCGGAAAGGCCCTGGATACTATATGGTGGACAAATGCCAAGTATGATATGGAAGACGGCGAGCTGCAGAACAATCATGAGGATATAGGTAACATTAACAACGCTATCGGCTGGAAACTTGATATCGAGCCCGGATCTACTGCCGAGATCAGTATATTCATCGGTGCTGCATCAGCAAGACAGTTGCTTTACAGACAGATACGTGATACACGGAACAAGACCGTTGAAAGTATGTTAAATGAAACACAGGAAAGCTGGATCAAGTGGCTTTCCAGAAAAAGGCTCCTGGATATAAAGAAAGTGTCTGAGTTTGAGTACATAAATGTGGAACTGATGGAGACGTTCAATCGTTCTTTACTTACATTAAGCATCCTGAACGACCCTGATAAGGGTTCATTTGTTGCAGCGCCTGAATTTGATCATGATTTTGAGAAAAGCGGTGGTTATGGCTATTGCTGGAACAGGGACACCTCTGAAATAGTACTGGCACTTCTGGATGCGGGGTACCCGGAGTACTGCGAGCGTTTCTTCACATGGTGCAGACAGACCCAGCTTCCTGATGGTTCCTGGTTCCAGCGTTACTGGCTTGACGGTAATGCCGGCTCTTCATGGGGCAATTTCAGATTCTCGACCCAGATAGATGAGACAGGTTCCACGTTGTTTGCCATGGAAGAATACTATGACAGTCTCGAACCCGTAATGAAGAGGGAGTTCCTTGATAATATGTGGTCAACTGTCCTTTCAGCAGCCGAATACCTTATGAAAAGGACCCCTGAAGGGTTACACGAACCATGCACATGCCTCTGGGAAACCTATTCGGGTATTTTTACCTATACCAATGCTGCAATCTACGGCGGACTTATGGGTGCTGCACGTCTGGCACGTGACTACAATGAAACAGGGCTTGCCAGCCGCTGGATTGAGAGGGCGGAGCTTATCAAGCAGCAAACAATAGAGAGTTTCTGGCTTGCGGACCAGGGTTACTTTGCACGCGGAATCAGGAATGGAAAACTTGATACAGACATCGATGCCAGCATCCTGGGAACTTTCGTACCCTTCAATATGCTCTCTGCGGATGATGAGAATGAAAGGAAGATGATCAAGTCAATGATCAGCAATATCGAGTCCCGTCTCAGAGTTCCGGTGAATGAATATTTTGGGATAAAGCGCTATGAAAGAGATAGCTATATAGAAGGCAACCCCTGGACTGTCACCACTTTATGGCTCTCAAAGGCGCTGCTTTTACTTGCAGATTCAATGAAGGAGACCCATGATCTGGAAAAGAATAATGAACGGGAAATGCTGACAACAAAAGCACTGGAATATATCCGGTGGTCGGTAAGAGGGACAACCAGTTCCGGAATGCTGCCAGAGCAGGTAAACAAGCATTCCGGCAGGCCTGCATGGGCTATTCCTTTGTGCTGGAGTTGTGCCCTGATGCTGGAAAATATTATTCTGCTCGATGAACTTAGCCGCAATTCCGCATAAGATATTTTCATTTCCGGGGGAAATAATGAAAGATATCAGTTATGATCGTGATAGAGGGGACATATCTAACCGGGAATTCCCTTACAAGGAGTGGATAGTAACCAACGGCCTTGGAGGATATGCTGCCGGCACCTCTATGGGAATAAACACAAGAAAGTATCATGGTCTGCTGGTGGCATCCATGAATCCACCTGTGGAGCGGAGGCTGATGCTCTGCTCCCTTGATGAGGAAATTATAGCAGGCGAAGATACATACTACCTTGCAGCACACCAGTATCCGGGAAAAGTACACCCCGAAGGTTACCGGTACCTGATGGGATTTGCCATGGACCCAATACCAACCTTTCGATATATGACAGGTGGAATAAGTATCGAAAAAAAGCTGTTCATGGTATACGGGGAGAATACAATCATAATAATGTACAATATCCACAATCCCCTTGATACAGATGTATCCCTGCGTATGTTCCCGCTTGTCAATGACAGGGATATACATCATCTTACCAGATCAAAAGATATCAACTTCCACCAGGAAGCAAAAGATACCGGGATTATTCTGAAAAACGGGAAAAGTGAAATCCACCTGAATTCCAATATGCAGTTCAGCCATGAGCCTTACTGGTACTACAATCTTGAATACCCTGTGGAGCTCTCAAGAGGGTATCCCTATATTGAAGATAACTTCAATCCCGGATACTTTGAAGCTGATATCGGGAAAGGCTATTCATCTTTTTTCATTATTGCATCCACCGGGGATACCGGTTCTGCTGATATCCGGACTGTAAGGAACAGGCTTGAGAAAGAGACAGAGCGTCTTGATAAGCTTGTAGAGAGATATGACAGAGATGATACCTTTATACGCCGGCTTGTCACTGCAGGGGATTCTTTCATTGTAAAAAGAAAATCCACGGATTCAAGGTCTGTTATCGCAGGTTATCACTGGTTTGCAGACTGGGGTCGGGACTCAATGATCTCACTACCGGGTCTGACCCTTGTAAGCGGCAGGTTTGATGATGCAAGGAACATACTTGCAACCTTTGCAGCAAACTGCAGGGAAGGACTTATACCGAATATGTTCTCGGATAGCCCCGGCGGATCGGCTATTTACAATTCAGTTGATGCATCCCTGTGGTTCGTTCACTCCCTTGGTAGGTATTTTGACTATACAGAGGATATCCCATTCATCGATTCAATGTGGAATACTGTCGAAGATATAATCGAAAACTATCGCAACGGAACGAGATTCGGGATCGGCATGGATGATGACGGCCTCATATTCCACGGAGGACAGCTTACCTGGATGGATGCAATTGTGGACAATACGCCCATTACACCCCGGAAAGGGAAAGCCTGTGAGATCAATGCACTCTGGTATAACGCTCTGAAATATGCAGAACTCCTGGGAGAGAAGTTAGAAAGAGAGGTCAGTGGTTATTCAGAAACTGCCCGGACTGCAAAGGACAGTTTTGCAGAGAAATTCCTGAACAGGGAAAGAGGCTGTCTCTATGATCTAATTCCGGGCCCTGAAAGCAGGATACATGCAAAGGATGCATCTGTCAGGCCAAACCAGATATTTGCAGTTTCATTGCCGTTCACAATGCTTTCCCGGAATACGGAGAAGGGCATAGTAAAGGTTGTCACAGAAGAACTGCTGACACCATATGGTCTCAGGACACTTTCTCCCCGTGATACGGTATATATCGGTACCTATCGAGGAGACCTGCTAAGCAGGGACGCAGCCTATCATAGCGGCACTGCCTGGCCCTGGCTACTGGGACCTTATATTACAGCCTACCGGAAGGTCAATGATTATTCACAAGAGAGCAGATCATATGCAAAAGCCCTCCTGAAAGGTCTCGAAAGACACCTTGATGAAGCAGGAATAGGCACAATATCCGAAGTGTTTGATGGGAATGTTCCCCACAAACCTGGCGGATGTATATCCCAGGCATGGAGCGTTGCCGAGATCAGTCGAGCGTGGGCCGAGGATGTCATGCAGGAAGAGGATTGTTCGTCACCTTTATGAAAGGTGAAAGTGTTCTTTTTTAACAACGGGTTGTTCGGGCAGGCTGGAAAGATCGTGGGTAAAATAAAGTTTCAGCATTTTAACACGACTGAGGATGTGTAAATAGATGTCAGATTCATCTGGTTCTCGACCTGTGAACAACCTGCGAGGTGGCTCTATGGATGAAGTATGTTTGAATATAGGACAGGCGGCAGGCCAGGTCTACAGATTGCTTGAGAAGGGAGAATCCAATCTGGCAGGTATAAAAAAGAATTTCAAAGAAAATGGTTTTGAATCACAGATGGTTTTTATGGCACTTGGCTGGCTTGCAAGAGAAGATAAGATATGCATGCAGAAGAATAGCAACTCATGGATTATAAGCTTGAAATGAAAAGTCGTGAAGAAATAAACTAATAATTTACATCCGGAGTTTTGAAAACGCTTTTAAAAAAGAATACTCAGTTATTATACATTTATTTCAATCATTCATTCCTATTACTTTTGTTACCTCCATAATATTACCGGAATGTCTCAACCACACATATCCCCCGGTAAGCAGGATATCTTTCAGACACCACTCCTGTCTTAGAGCAGAAACATCAGGATCTGCCACAAAATCACAATAATTATCAGAGCTACAAGGACCCTGATTATCCATTCAAGCATTCTTTGATCACTCCCCATTAGATTTTAGGTATTATTCACTTTTATACTTTATCATGTTGAAATAACAGTTATGAAAAACAGCATGCACTAAACCATCCGTCATATTCACAGTGTATTTCGATAGTTTATTTTGATTAGTTATCATACTATCAATTCAAGCTAATGCATTCTCTTCCCCGGAATCCAGTGCAAACAAACATGAGGATCCGGTCTCTTCAACTATATTTCGAATAAGATCAAAATCCGGTTCAGTGTCCAGGCTGAACACATTCAGAGAGGCCTGAGGAGCTCTTGATATATTGGATTTCAGATCACCAAGCATGACTTTGTTCTGTACGTTGGGTATCCTTGCGATCTCAGCGAGGTTCTCCAGATATTCCTCGGCCTTGTAAACATTGTATTTCTCCCGCACATTGGTGATCATCCTCAGTGAGGCACCCCAGTTCTTTTTGAGCTTATAGGATATCAGGATTTCAAGGTCCTGATTACCAAGGTCCATGCTTACATCCCAGTCCGGACTGCGGTCATCTATCCACAGATTAATGGAACTCATTCTTCCAAAGGCTGCATTGCGGTGAATAGCCAGTAACAATACCCCGATATTGCGTTGTGAGGCTTTCTGGATCACAGTCCTCACCTTATCGTCGTGACCCTCAAAGCTATCCATGTTAATAAAAAGTATCCCGGGTCTGAAGAAAGAACCACTCAAAGCCTCCATTCCCGCCACAAGGTTCTCTTCGAAACTTTCGGTATCGATGATCGTCCAGGAAGAGAAAACTCCCTTCTTCCTGAAGGAAGAGGTCAGGTCAATTAAACGCGATGTCAGTTTTTTCTCATCCACTCTTCCAGAAAGACCAAGTATCTTGATGGAGCCCTTCGGATAGGTGATATCTTTCAGGAAATTGAAAGCACCCGTGAGAATGTTCGGATCTTCCACAGGTACCAGAAGATTGGCTTTCCAGGTCCGCTCATTTGAGGGAGCCATCTTGTTACTTTGCTTTGCAGCCCATTCCGCGATCGCCACAAAAAGACCGCTGCGGACATCCCCGAAAGGTGCCTTAAGATGTTTCTCAAGCAGATAACCGTGGATAACCACTACAATCACGACAGCAAACAGGCTGAATATGGGATTCACTATGAACATTACAAGAACACAGCCGAACGCCCCTATAAAAGAAACCGCCTTGGGAATCCTGAAAAGCGGTCTGAAACTGACCAATTGAAGATTCTGTTCTATCAATACCACTATATTGATCATTGCATAGGTCATCAGGAAGAACATAGCTATCAGGGGAGCGATCGCATTCAGGCTTCTCATCAATAATGCCAGAAAAACTATGATCCCTGTCAGTATCATTGCATTTCTTGGCTCTCCAGAACTTGATCTTTTTGCCAGCCAGTCACTTCCCGGGAGTATCTTGTGATCTCCAAGGGCCTGCAGGATACGCGGCGCACCCACTATTGACGAAAGAGCGGATGAAAATGTGGCCCCGAGCAGGCCTGCAACGATCAGCTGTCCCCATGCAGCCTTTTCGGCCATGATTGTATAATTGCTCACCAGTTCATCACTGGTTGCTGATGTTGCCAGCCAGAATGCCAGCAACATGTATATGACAAGACTTATGACAATGGCTAAGAGTGTGCCAAGAGGTATGCTTTTCCGGGGATTTTTAAGCTCACCCGACATGTTCGCACCTGCCATGATACCTGTGGCTGCCGGGAAGAATACGGCAAAGACACCCCAGAAACCTATACCTGCAAATCCGTTCTCAGGAGAACCCGGAAAAGAGCCCCACCACGTGATGGGTTCCTGCATGGATCCTCCGTAAGCAGCCCAGATGATCGAGATGAAAGATGAAATGATGATCGCCAGGATGACATACTGGATCCTGAAAGCCAGGGATGCGCTGATATATGCGACGACGAAAAGGATTGCAAAAGCTGCAAAATCCACAACTATAGCCGGATGGTCCGGAAATATCCAGAGCCAGCCTGCACGGAAACCAAATATGTACATTGCCACTGCAAGGGTCTGGGAAAGATAAAGAGGGATTCCGATACTCCCTCCCACTTCAAGGCCAAGGGACTGGGATATTATGGAAAAGGCACCTCCGGCACCGATCCTGATATTTGTGGTAATGGAAGAGAGGGAAAGACCCGTGGCAAGTGTGATGCTAAAGGAGAGAAGTATGATCAGCCATGCTCCTAAAAGACCTGCGTTACCGACAACCCAGCCCTCTCGCAGGTACATGATCACGCCGAGGATCGTCAGCAGTGTCGGGATAAACACGCCCTCGATCGTTCCGAAAAGCTTTTTCCCGGGTACGATACCTTTCTGTTCTTCAACCTTCTCCTGCAGTGTCTCATTACCCGAAGGACCATTGTCATTTGTACCCATGAGGAAACCCCAGTAAATCTCTTTATTTAGAATATATAACCGTTTCCTAGCCAGAGCGGGAAATCTTTATCTGGTTTAAGGTAAGAGCCTATAGTTATTCTAAATGATATCGCTATACATGGATAAATAGCATACATATGGTAGCATCGACCTCCTGTTGAAATTCCCGGAACATCTCTGGGAGACCGGATAAACTCATTCAGAGAAGATATGATACCGACTACAACAACCCTCGGCCTGGATCCCTTTTTGCTTGATGCTTTAAAGAAAATCGGTCTTTCACTGCTAATTGGTATCCTCATAGGCCTTGAAAGGGAGAGCTGGAGGTCCGATAAGAGAATTTTTGCAGGAGTCAGAACATTTACAATTACCTGTATACTGGGAACTACTGCCGCTTTCCTGTCGGATTACATAGGATATGACATACTTCTGATCACAACACTCTTTGTTGCCGTTTATTGTCTCTTCCTTATATACGAAGTACATCTTGTCGAGAACAGATCAGGTTTTACAAGTGCAGTCGCACTTTTTTCCACTTATCTGTTGGGAATACTGGTAGCGGAGGAATTTTTCCAGATAGCTCTGATCATTGCTGTGGTCATTACAGCCCTTCTGGTCGAAAAAAAACCTCTCCACACCCTGGCAGGCAGTCTGGCACAAAGAGACATAATCGATGCATTGCAATTTATTGCCCTTGCTTTCATATTATATCCTATAGTTCCGGATGAGCCGGTATATGATGTTGTCAGCCTCAAGTCTGTGATACTTATCATAGTACTCGTATCAGCGGTCAGTTTCGTAAGTTATGTACTCCTGAAAAGAACGGGCACAAAAGGAGGAATACCATATTCAGGTTTTCTGGGAGGTCTGGCAAGCAGTGTGGCTTCTATTATTTCCCTGTCAAACATCTCAAAGAAAAAACCAGCATTGCTAGAACATGTGTACGTGGGTGCTCTGCTGACCATAATCTCTATGACAATAAGAGATCTTGTTATAGCTTTCCTAATAGATCCTTCGGGAAGGATGCCCCTTCTGATGCTGCCACCTTTTTTGGTGATGTCCGCAGCCACTTTCCTTCTTGTCCGCAGAACAGGGAACATGCAGGATACCGATGAAACTGTAGAGCTCAATTCTCCTTTTGCCATCGTGCCTGCCCTGAAGTTCGGTGCTCTTTTCACTGTAATACTGATAATAGCGAATATCACAAATTCTATCGGGGGATCCCTGGGAACATACGCTACAGCCATAGGGGGTATTGCAAGCAGCTCGGCTGTGACAGCTTCCATGGCCTCACTGGCAATTGCAGGAAAGGTTTCCTATATTACGGCAGCCGAAACTGCTGTTCTCGCGGGTATAATCAGTACGTTGTCCAAACCATTCTACATGAAGGTAACCGGTGCAACTGAGCTTTTCCGAAAAACAGTATTTTATTTTGTTCTGGTTACCATTCTGGGATTACTTGTTTTTCTTGGATGGGGTTATTATCTGAACACATTTACAGAGCTGATTATCTGAAAATTATATGACTGCATAGAACATCAGAGCAGATGAGAATATAGGAATCAGGAAATTGTCATTGATAAAGAACCTGATCACCGACATAATATTCGCTCTTTTAATAGTCCGCATGCTGATCGCACTCTCCATGAACATCCCGCCCAGTGAACCGATAAAGGCCTGAAAAGGTGTGACAAAGAGCATTGCAACCAGGAAAGCAACAATTAAGCCGCTGAACGTTCCTTCAAGGCTTTTCTTATCCGAATAGGGTAATTTATGTCTGCCAATTGATGTTCCCACGATCGTCGCAATGGAATCTCCAAAGGTGACTATTGCTACGGAAGCATAAACGATTTCCACTGGAAACAGTATCAAGGTCACAAATACCCCTGAGAGTAGCAGGATCGTTCCCTGGAATTTGATCTTTTGTTTTTTTGACCTTTCCAGCTTGCGGACGAGACGGGGCGACTTTTCAGTATCATCCAAGCCTGTAACCAGAATTGAGAAAAGGGTCAATGCAAGAAGGATGACAAAAAAAACTAATGCTGCGTTGTCTCCTGAAAAGGAGATGATTAAAATAAAAACGATGCCCGTAAGTATATGTATAAGCTGGCGAAGGAATTCACCGGTCAGGAATGCCTCTTTATCATCCATATCTTACAGCTTTCCAGAAAGGTCTTAACGATCAAATCCGTATTGACAGGATCATTTCGGAATGAACCTGCCATCTTTTAAATTATCTTTTCCTTCCAAGGAAATAATATAGAACAACACCTATTATTCCGAGTACCAGAACAACGATGATCCAGATCAGCTTCGTCAATGCACTCATCGATCTGTTGTATGTGAACAGATCGTATATAACCCAGATCTCAGAGATAAGGGTTAATAATGCCCAGGATGTTTCAACTATGCTCATAGATTATCTGTCTCCTTTTGATAATAAATTCAGTCTCTGGGTACTTATACATTTGCAGATTGTTCTAAGAAGTTTATTTATCCGGTTTTACTCAAATCTTAAATACAGTCGACTTCAATATTAGCATAGGTTAAGTTAAAGTGGGGATCAGATTTGCTGAAATTAGGTTTTAAGATAGCACCGGAACAGTATACACCATCGGAAATGCTCAGACAGGTAATAGCTGCTGAGAACAACGGCTTTGATAGTATAGATGTAAGTGACCATTTCCACCCGTGGAGTGAGCAGGGACAGTCCTGCTTTACATGGACGTGGCTTGGAGCCGCAGCAGCAAGCACTAAAAAGATAGAGCTTGGAACCGGTCTTACATGTCCGATCTTACGATATAATCCTGCGATCATTGCCCAGGCAACAGCAACAGTGTCATCACTTGCCGGGGGACGTACATACCTGGCTGTGGGTACCGGAGAAGCCCTGAATGAATATCCCGTAACATGTGAGTGGCCGGAGTTTGATGAAAGACAGCATATGCTTGAAGAAGCGGTAAAACTCATACGGGAACTCTGGACAGGTGAGAAGGTAAACTTTGAAGGTGATTACTATTGCACCCGTGCTGCGAAGCTCTATACATTGCCTGCGGAGGATATTCCCATATATTTCTCATCAATGGTGCCGGAAAGCGCCCAGTTCGCAGGATACAATGGAGATGGCCTGATCACTGTCGGTGGTTCCGGAATGAAGAAATACAAGCAAATACTCTCGAAATTCGAAAACGGAGCACGAAGAGCCGGTAAAGATATTGAAAGCATGCCAAAGGCAGTGGAGCTGACAGTTGCTTACGGGGACAAGCTTGAAGAATCCGTTGAAAACCTGCATAAGTACTGGGCAGGTTCGATGGTACCGGCCCTCTTCCTGAATAGGATATATACTCCTGTAATGTCAGCCGAAAATGGTGCGGTTATAGGAGATGATTTTATCCGACAGAATGCATGTATATCCTCCGATCCGGAAGATCATATCAGCTATGCCCGGCAGTTCATAGATGCAGGATACACTCATCTGTACTTCCACTATGCAGGTCCCGATGAACTTGAGTTCATCAAAAACTATGGGAAAGATGTCTTACCGCATCTGCGGTAAATATAAGTAATAATCAAAAAAATAATAGAGATTTTAACTGAAAAACAATTTTAAAACAAAAGGGGAGATCTAATGAATAATTCACTTCAGATTGCAAGGATACTTGGTATACCCATTAAGATACACATTTCTTTTTTACTGGTATTACCCTTCTTTGCATGGATCTTTGCCATACAGCCGGAACCTTTTGGTTTTGCGGGAGTCGAGTCAACAATCCTGAAATATTCACTGTCACTTTTAACAGCAATCCTGCTCTTTGTTTCAGTATTGATACATGAGCTAGCCCACTCTTATTTCTCTCTGAGATATGGAGGTAGTATCAGCGAGATAACTCTCTACCTGATAGGCGGGGTTTCATCAATGAAAGAAGAGTTGCATGAGCCCTCAAAAGAGGCAAAGATGGCATTTGTGGGACCGCTTTCAAGCATTATCATCGGAATTGTGCTGTTAGCTTTTACTTCCCTTTTCAACCCGCCTGCATCCTTTTCGGATGGAGGGGGACTGTTCCTGATGATCTTTATACTGGGTTACATAAATATAATACTGGGACTGTTCAATCTCATCCCTGCCTTCCCCATGGACGGTGGCCGTATACTGCGTGCATTTCTGGCACAACGTATGGATTTTGTGGAGGCGACGGAAAAAGCTGCAACCATCGGTAAGATATTTGCATTCCTGATGGGCCTTGCAGGCCTTTTCATGAGCTTCTGGCTGATATTGATAGCGTTCTTTATCTATATGGGTGCCAGTGGAGAGGAACAGCAGGTAAAGAACCGATATAGAAGATTCTGAAACGAAGACAGGAATCCTGTGATCTAAAAGCAGGTTTTCAATTCTTTTTTATTACCAATTTTCTTAGGACCATTTGTATAGCGAGAGAGAACAAGCATTATTGGTAAACCGCAGAAAGTTATAGTTAGGATTGAAGGATATACACATGCATAAGCTATTTGCTGGTACAATACATGTTTATACCAATGATGCCACACTTTGTTACTCTTTCCTTGCTCCTCTCCCGCTATTAAGAATGTGTGAGTGTTGATATATATATACATATGAAATCAAGTTGAGGAAGTAATCTCCATATATGGAACTACATATCGAAAAAGAGTTGAAAAGACATTTTTCATTGAAACCCTGTTTTGAAAAAGTATATATAAGATTAATTATAACAGTTTACTGTATTCATTTGTAGGTTGGATAACTTATTTGTGAGGGTATTTATCTGAAGCATACTTATTCGGTATGCCCGAAGTGCGGGCAGTTGATCAAAGCTGATCTAATCAATGAAGATGGAAAAATAATAATTGAAAAGAATTGTTCGGACCATGGTAGTTTCCGTGATATTTACTGGTCTGATGCGGACATGTATGAAAAGTTCGAAAAATTCGCACGTAAGGGCTCAGGACTTCTAAATCCGAACGTGAATTACAATACCGATTGTCCTTTCCAGTGTGGTCTGTGCATCTCCCATCAGACAACGACCATCCTTGCGAACATAGATGTTACGAACCGATGTAACATGTCATGTCCGGTATGTTTTGCAAATGCAAGATCATCCGGCAGAATATACGAGCCAGATCAGAAGCAGATATATGATATGATGACTATGCTCAGGAGCCAGAAGCCTGTACCATGCTGTTCCGTACAGTTCTCCGGAGGGGAACCCACGGTCAGGGAGGATCTACCGGAACTTGTGAAAATGGCCAGAAATCTTGGTTTTGTCCAGATACAGGTAGCTTCCAATGGTCTCAAGTTCGCCAACAGTGTATCCTACGGAAAAAAGCTCGTGGAGGCCGGAATGCAGACACTTTATCTTCAATTTGACGGGACCTCCGCAGAGCCCTATATGAAGATGAGGGGCTTTAATGCCTATCCTCTTAAATTACGGGCAATAGAGAATGCTCGAAAGTCAGGAATGCGTAGCATTACCCTTGTACCCACGCTTTCAAAGGACGTCAATGACCATCAGGTCGGAGATATAATCCGGTTCGCAGCCGAGAATCGGGATGTTGTCAGGGGTGTGAATTTCCAGCCCGTCTCATTTACTGGAAGGATCTGTCAGGAAGAGAGAGAAAGAAAGAGGATAACCATACCTGACCTGGCAAAACTTGTGGAGGAGCAGACCGAGGGAGAGATTCCCGCCGATGCCTGGTATCCTGTACCTTTTGTAGTACCTATCTCAAGGTTCCTTTCAAAGGCACGCCATAAGAACCTGCCTGAGATGACAGTCCATCCGCATTGCGGAGCAGCCACGTATCTCTTCATAGACAACGGGAAGATCGTTCCGATCACGGATTTTGTGGATGTAGAGGGCTTTATGGAAATGCTTGATGAAGCAGCAGAGGAACTTGATGATAATAGCAGGAACCTTCTGACAATAGGTAAGGTACTGAGTAAAGTACCGGGCTTTATAGATTCTGAAAGAGAGCCAAAATGTGTTAACGTCACAAAAATGTTACTGAATGTTCTGAAGGAAGGAGAATCAAATGTCGTACAGCAGTTCCACCGGCAAAGTCTTTTCCTTGGTGCCATGCATTTTCAGGACATGTATAACTTCGATATTGAACGCATCCAGCAATGCGGTATACACTATGCAACACCTGATGGTAAGGTCATACCTTTCTGTACTTACAATACCCTGCATCGTGAGAGCGTTGAGGAGAAATTCTCAAGGCCCTATATGCCGGAAAAACATGAACAGAGAAAGCAGATCCTGAACATTACGGATTTTAGTTAAAAAAGACATTTTTTCGGTTGAAGTTTCCGGCAAACTCTCACGGATAAATTAATTGAATTATATATTATCAAGTGATTGTTTTGTGTTTTAAAATTCAAACATGATATTAAATTAAATGCCATTGCTAAATTAAAAACACCACAGAAATAAAAGATGGGGTTATTTAAATAAAATAAGTGCCAAAAATTAAAGTGCAGACAGGACCGCATCGGGGAAGGATATGCGTCCTGACAAGTGGAGTATGAGGGTCCTTAAAGGGAGTGGATTTAAGGATGTGGCATTTTTCGTTCGTGAAAAATGCCATTTTTCTTCATTATTCAAAATGTTTTTACATATAACGTCCAGACCTACAGATATGCCTCTGTAACATACCTTCGCATCATTCTGTGACAATTGAAATAATAAGCTATCAGCTCAACGGAATTCTTCATGATACTCACCCACTCGTCTCTTCTTTTATAGTACTTCGGCACTATGATATACTCAAGCTTATTGTAGAGATCATCACGTTCGATCTCTTCTATCTCTTCAGGAGGCCTGTCGGCATCTATTCCTGCTCCGATAGAGTAACCCGTAACTCCCGGAACACATCCCTCTATCCACCAGCCGTCAGGTACACTGAAGTTTACAACGGCGTTATGGGCTGCTTTCATACCACTTGTACCTGAAGCTTCGAAGGGTCTTTTGGGAGTGTTCAGCCATACATCCACCCCTGAGACCAGTTTCAGTGCAAGACCCATATCATAATCTTCCAGGAAAGCGATCTTTATCGTATCACTCAGGTTTTCCATATGGGCAAACAGCTCTTCAATTATCTGTTTTCCCCTTATATCAGCAGGATGTGCCTTACCCGCAAATATAAGCTGTATCCTGCCCGCTCTGTTGACCCTTCTGAGCCTTTCAAGATCTGAGAAGATAAAGGCAGGTCTTTTGTATTCGGTCATCCGCCTTGCAAAACCGATGGTAAGGGTATCATAGTCCATATGGACTCCGGTTTTCCTGTTGACAAGGTCTATAAGCTCTTTTTTTGCATCTTTATGAGCCTGCCATATCTCATCGTTTGGTACGTTCTTCACCCTGACCAGAAGTTCCGGCTCGTTTGCCCAGCCGGGAATATGCCTGTCGTAAAGTTCCCTGAACTGGGGACACACCCAGGTATAGGAATGTACACCATTGGTAATCGATTTGAACTTATAGCCGGGAAACATCTTTTCCGAGATCTCACGGTGCCTTTTTGCCACCCCGTTAATATAGTCGGACAGATTCAGAGCCAGGACGGTCATATTCAGCTCATCCTCACCCCCGTATTTTTTGAGAGCCTCGATCTGCTTTTCGTCCTCAATTACTTCTCTCACCAGTTCATAGGGGAATCTGTCATGGCCGCTTGCAACAGGTGTATGTGTGGTGAAAACACAGAGATCCTTCACTCTGCCGGAATCCATTTCATTTCTGCGTAACAGCTCAAGCGTCAGAAGGCTTGAATGTCCTTCATTCATATGGTACTTGCTTATACGAAAGCCCAGTCTGTCAAGCATTCTCACTCCGCCTATACCAAGTACGATCTCCTGTTTCAGCCTGTATCTGCTGTCACCTCCGTAAAGATAATCTGTTATCTTACGATCTTCAGGAGAGTTACCTTCAACATCAGTATCAAGCAGAATGACGGGTATCCGCTCTTCGGTAAGGCTCCTGTGCTCATAGAGCCAAGCCTTGATCCTGACATCACGATTCTGAATACGAACAACCACCTCTTCAGGCATCAATGTCATGTGATCTGCCGGAGACCAGTTCTTTTCAGATTCAGACTGTCTGCCTTTTTCATCCAGTTGTTGAGAAAAATAGCCTTTTTTGCTCACCAGGGTTACACCGACCAGAGGTATACTCAGGTCGCAGCTGGCTCTGATAACGTCCCCGGCAAGTATTCCCAGACCACCGCTGTAAGTTGAAATTTCATTTTTCAGCCCGATCTCCATTGAGAAGTAAGCGATCTTCTCTCGCCGGGTAAATCCTTCAAGTTCATCCATAATGACCCCTCTTCTTTTTGCAGTTCTCTTGAATATAAATATAAGATGATTCCAACAGGCAGAATAGCCGGTTAAGTATTATGCGACATCAGATATTAATGCATTTTTATCTCATAAAAACACTGAAGCAGGTTTCCATCAGTAAACTGTTTAACATTACACTCCATAAATATAGTTGTGTACGAACTGGTATCCCCTGTAAGTCCGGCTGCTGTGCTAAAGTATATTGGTTATTTTCTGATCGCGTTCTCACTTGTACTAATAGTGCCTTCCATGGCAGCGATCCTGCTTCAGGACAACTACGCAGCGATAATCTATGGCCTGACCTCAGTACTTACATTTGCAGCTGGTTTTGCAATTTACAGATTGATACCGGAATATGATCTGGAAGTTAAGGACGCTGTAATTATTTCTGCTCTGGTGTTCCCCATATCTGCTTTTATAAGTGCCTTCCCAATGGCTGTAACCAATAATATGTCATATATTGATGCCTTCTTTGAGAGCGTGTCTGCGGTTACAACGACCGGGCTGAGTGTTGCGCCTGCGGATTCAAGCATGGTGTTCCTTTTTGCGCGATCATGGGCACAATGGATAGGTGGAATCGGTATAATCATAATCGTAGTTGCAGTCCTAATCCATCCGGGAACAGCTGCATTCAGGATATATAAGACACAATATTCGCAGATCAAGTTGTTCCCGAACGTGCTCAAGACAACAAGACTGCTGGGAACATTGTATATTTTGCTAACTCTCGTTGCCATCATTCTGCTGCTTATAAGCGGTATGTCATTGTTCGATTCCGTATGTCATGCCCTGAGCAGCGTATCTACAGGAGGATTTTCCACCAGATCGGCCAGTATAGGCGCTTTTGACAATCCACTGATACTTTTCAGCATCAGTCTTGCATCTTTTCTTGGAGCTGTCAGCTTTGGATTATATATCAAGTCAGGGAGAAAACCTTCCAGAATGCTCAAAAGCAGTGAATTGCAATGGCTCGTTCTTATCTGCATCATAGGATTTGCCGTGTTGCTGTTCACAACGATCAGAAGCGAGGGCTTTGACAGCAATTCGGAGGATATTCTTTTCCTGGCAATATCAGCCGTATCGACATCAGGTTTTTCAACAGTTGACGTATCAATTTATTCGGATGCTTCCAAGTGGGTCATATCTGTTCTGATGTGGATTGGAGGAAGTACCGGTTCAACTGCAGGTGGCATTAAAATACTGAGACTCCTGGTGCTTGCAAAACTGATCAAGATAGTATTCATGAGAGTATTCCTTCCTGTGGAAGTGATAACTCCCCTCAAACTGGACAATGACAGAATAAAGAAAGAGGAGATAAACAATATTGTCGTTTTTAGTGTTCTCTACATAAGTATTCTGGTATTCTCAGCCTATGTATTCATGTTTTACGGAGTGAATTCAGCAGATTCCATATTCGAGGTTTCAAGTGCACTGGGAACTGTTGGCCTTTCCGCAGGAGTTACCGGTCCAGATATGCCTGATGTCCTGAAGATGGTACTCTGTGCGGATATGCTACTTGGAAGAATAGAAATAATACCACTTTTGATATTAGTAATGCCACGAACCTGGATAAAAAGAAGAACTGACAGAGTCCATACGCCTGATCAGCAGAAAGAATGCAGTGGGAGTTGTCAGCAAAGGCGGCGGTGCCCTTCCAATCTCCCGCAATAAGAATGTCAGCAAGATAGGGATACTCATACAGATAGAGGATGATAAACCCAGAAATGTGTACCCACATGAGATCAACAAGAAGAAGATCGACATCACATCCCATCTTGAAACAATGATAGGGGCTGACGATGTAAGCCACGTAACCGATCAGGAATCCATATCCGAAGAGGACATCTCACACATGATATCCACTTTCCCGGAACTTATCGAAGAAGGCCTGAAGTTCATTGATACCGAAGTGGAGATAAGTGGTGGCAGAATAGATGCTGTCTTCAGGAGTAAAAACGATGAACACCTCCTGATAGAAATAGAGATAGAAGCCAGGGATAATGCCATCGGACAGGTGCAGAGATTCATCACCTACGCAGAAAAATACGGAATACCCAGAGACCGGATCAGGCTCGGAATCGTGTGTGCGAAGATATCGGAAAGCAGACTGAACGCATGCATAGGTGCAGGCGTGGAGGTCTATACGCTCAGCCTTGAAAAGAGGGCATAATTCTTATTTACGTAGACCGGAAAAAACTTAAATGTAGATAAATAAGAGGGCAGCCCATGGTCTGGATAAAGATAAATGACAAAAGATACATGAATGCAGAGTTAATCACTTCATTTAGAATCACACCCAATGAAGTTACTGACAGGGTCGCCATAGTCTGCCAGTATGGAGAATTCCATGGAGAGACAGGACCAAAATCCATGGTGTTATGGATGACCTCATTTAAACAAAAATCCGATCCTAATCCCGTGGCTGCCAAGATCCGCAGCAAGAAAGATTCCAAATTCATGATAGGTCCTTTAAAAAAGGATAATGAAGAACATGATCCAAACTACAATGACAGGAATCGCGAAAGGATCAGTAATCTGGCAAAGGAGATCCTCACTGCCCTTATAACGGAACTGGAAAGCACCAAACAAAAAGGAGATTTTGTTTTCGACCTGGAAGCTTTCCTAGAGCCATATGAAGAAGGTTAAGAAATATCCAGAGATGGGAAAAACACTTAGTAGTAAACTTAGTAATAAAGCAAGTGTATAAAAAAATTGACAGTACACCAGCCGGGATTCGAACCCGGGTTCGAGCGTTGGCAACGCCCGGTGATAACCGCTACACTACTGGTGTATTTTGCATCAGGTGCCCAGACCCGGACTTGAACCGGGGACAACTGCCTCTTCAGGGCAGCGCTCTCCCAACTGAGCTACCTGGGCTTTTTGACCCGAAGCACCTTAATGCTGCTTTTACATTTAAACTTATCGAATCCTCAAAAAGAGGATTTGTGGTGGGCCCGCGGAGAGTCGAACTCCGGACCTCCGCCATGTCAAGGCGACGTCATAACCAGCTAGACCACGAGCCCATTTGTATTGCGAATACCTGTAAACACCGATACTGCATGTTCCATTAAAGGACATTACCGCAAGCATCAGGCGCTTAACAGCATCCCTCATAATGCATTATTGTTGATAAAGCTTTTGGGTTAAAGGGAATTTGTCCTGATTTGCTTATATACTGAAAGCTCACCGACAATATATATGGAAAACATAATACTAATTTTTGTTCATTCCATTGTTCATTCGTTGCTGTAAAATGTGTATGGTGTTGATGTTGCATAGGGTACGCGCCTTGAAGAGCCGTCAGGATACACGAGTGTCAGCACATCAACGGTCGCCCCGAGATTACGGGAATCATGCAGATAGAATTCAGAGTTCTGTCGGGAAATGTCTTCCACATAAAGAACTGCACGATTGTTCCCTATTTCTACAACTTCCACGTCCTCAAAATCAAAAAGTACGTTTTCCAGTGTCGGCTCAAGATTATAGCTGCCAAGCAACAGGACATATACGCGGGAGAAAACGTCGAGGTCATAATACAGAGTCACTTCTGCATCCGTTCCGGCAAATTCCACGGACATCTCCCTGAAATGGATATACTGTCCGTCATTGGAAACGGCATATCCTGTCATGGATAATGAAAAGAGCACAGTGATAAGTGCGAAAAGTAACAATGGGGCCAGTCTCATGATAGCTGATATACCTCCGCAATGATAAATAGGTTCTTATAGTGTGACTACATTAATTATTTATTAGTTTTTACCTGCAGGTACCTTCATATAATGATATTTACAAATTACTTAAAAACCGTCAAGTATATATTTTGTACGTACCTCAGAGAACAAACCTAAACTTTGTGAGTAGACTATGGAGAACGATACAACTACTTCTGGTGAAGAGATTGAACTCTATGGCGAATCTTTTGATACAACTGACTCCATTGATGTCCCAAAATTGCTGATAGATCAGATAATAGGACAGGAGCATGCAGTAGAGGTTGTAAAAAAAGCAGCCAGCCAGAGAAGACATGTAATGATGATAGGAAGTCCCGGAACGGGAAAGTCACTGCTAGCAAAGGCTATGGCAGAACTCCTGCCAAAGGAGGAGCTGCAGGATATACTCGCCTATCCCAATCCTGAAGATAATAACAATCCGAAAATAAGGTCAGTTCCTGCCGGAAAGGGCAGAGAGATCGTGATGGCCCATAAGATGGAAGCACAGAAAAAGGTCCAGTCACGAAACATGCTTATGATGATACTGGTGTTCGGTATCATAATATATTCATTCTATGTGGGCCAGCTTCTGTGGGGTATCATTGCAGCTATCATGATATTGCTGCTGACACGTCAGTTCATGCCAAAGGAAGAACTGATGATCCCGAAGTTGATTGTTTCTAATTACCAGAAAGAACATGCTTCATTCATCGATGCCACAGGAACCCACGCAGGTGCACTTCTTGGTGATGTAAGGCACGACCCGTTCCAGTCAGGAGGACTTGAGACTCCTGCACACGACAGGGTAGAGAGTGGAGACATCCACAAATCACACAAAGGTGTACTCTTCATTGACGAGATCAACACCCTCAGCCTGGAATCACAGCAGAGCCTGCTGACAGCACTTCAGGAAAGAGAGTACCCGATCACAGGTCAGTCCGAAAGGAGTTCCGGAGCACTTGTAAAGACCGAGCCTGTTCCCTGTGACTTTATTATGGTCGCAGCAGGAAACCTGGATGCAATGGAAAAGATGCATCCTGCGCTCAGATCCCGTATCAAGGGATATGGTTATGAGCTCTTCATGCGCGAATCCATGGAGGACACACCTGAGAACCGCAAGAGCCTTGTCAGGTTCGTGGCACAGGAAGTCATGAGAGACGGACACATTCCTCCATTTGCTAAGAGTGCTGTTGACGAGGTTATCAGAGAGGCACAGAGAAGAGCCGGAAGAAAAGGCCATCTCACCCTTAAACTGCGTGACCTTGGAGGTCTTGTAAGAGTAGCAGGAGATATTGCACACTCCGAGGAAGTAAAGATCGTCACAGACAAGCATGTACTTGCAGCTAAGAAGATGGCAAGGTCCATCGAACAGCAGCTTGCTGACAATTACCTGGAACGCAAGAAGGACTACCAGCTCTTCAAGAAACTTGGAGGAGCAGTAGGAAGGGTCAACGGACTTGCGGTCATGGGCGGAGATTCTGGAATCGTACTGCCGATAATGGCGGAAGTCACACCTTCCCAGTCCAGTTCCGAAGGCCGTGTTATTGCGACCGGTATGCTCAAGGACATTGCAAAGGAAGCTGTGCAGAACGTGTCCGCTGTGATCAAGAACGTCACCGGAAAGAACGTGATCAACCACGATATCCACATACAGTTCATAGGAACCTATGAGGGAGTTGAAGGTGACAGTGCGTCGATATCCATTGCAACAGCCGTGATATCCGCACTTGAAGGCATACCCATTGACCAGTCGGTCGCAATGACAGGCTCACTGTCAGTGCGTGGAGATGTCCTGCCTATCGGTGGTGTAACCTACAAGATAGAGGCAGCCGCCCAGGCAGGAATTAAGAAGGTAATCATCCCTAAATCCAACGAGGATGATGTCCTGATAGAAGAGGCTTACAGGGACAAGATCGAAATCGTACCTGTAACCAGCATAATAGAGGTTATCGAGCACAGTCTCGTAGGACCTGATAAGAATCGTATTGTGGAAAAGCTCCAGAGCCTGGCTAATTTCAAGCTTAATCTGGACCTGCCCGATGTAGTCCCTGTATAAAACAGGGACCTTACTTTTTTACGGGAGTGTGAATATGTTTGGAGTAGACTTTTTTGATTCGAAGATAATTGAAGGAACGACAACATCTATTGTTCTTGATAATGGTAACATTAAAGAGGTATCTGTCAACTACACCAGGGGGGCGGGTATCCGTGCCCTTAGTGGAGGGTCATGGGGAATCACCTCTGCAGACGGGGATTTCGACCTTAACAAAGCAATCAGAGCAGCAGCAGAACTTGCCCAGGGTATGGACGAGCGATCACCAAAAGAAAAAGTAGAGATGATGGAAGTCTCAAAACCTGTGGTGGATAACCTTCCAAAAGTAAAGATCGACCCCAGAGATGTTTCCCTTGAAGAGAAGGTAAAGCAGCTAAGTGAAATGGGAAAAAGAGCTGATCTGGATGGCATATCAAGTGTCAGTGCCGTCTACAGTGAATCCAACTACAAAATCATGTATTCTGATTCAACAGGAATCGAGGGAGAATATGACATCACCAGAACCGGTTTTGCCGTCAGTGCCGTTGCATCAAGGAACGGAATATACCAGGCAGGTCGTGAGAGCAGGTTCGGAGTCACGGGTTACGAACTTTTTGAGAAAAATGACGCTATGGAGCTTGCAGAATCAGCTGCAAAGACAGCCCTTGAGCTCCTCGATGCAAAACCTGCAAAGGGCGGAAACCTTCCGGTAATACTAGATCCCGAGCTTGCAGGTGTTTTTGCACATGAGGCAGTGGGACATGCATCCGAAGCAGATCTTGTGCTTGAGGGAAGTTCCATTCTCGAGAACAGGATAGGTCAGGAAATCGGATCACCACTTATCAATGTAATCGATGACCCTACTCTGCATGAGTACGGCTATTTCCCATTTGACGATGAGGGAGCGCAGTCCGAAAAGACAGTTCTGATCAAGGATGGGATACTTAATTCATATCTTCATTCAAGAGAAACAGCCGCAAAACTTGGCGGCACACCAGGACACAGCAGGGCACAGGGACATTCCAGGCCAATCGTCAGGATGAGTAATACTTACATCGATAACGGAACCTCGAAGTTCGATGAAATGCTTGAAGATATCGGTGACGGTGTGTACCTTATAGGCTCAAGGGGCGGACAGGTGAACACCGGTGAAGGAGTGTTCCAGTTCAATGCGGAAAAAGGCTACCTGATCGAGAACGGAGAGCTCACGACCCTGCTCAGGGACGTATCACTTTCCGGGAAGATCCTTGAAATACTCAACAATGTCAAGATGGTAGGCGATGATCTTACGATGAACTCCGGAAGATGTGGAAAAGGAGGACAACTGGTACCTGTGACAGACGGGTCACCGCACCTTATGGTTACCGAAGCTCTGGTAGGTGGTGCATGATGGATATGTACGAGCTTGCTAAAAAGGGACTGAAAGCCGCAACGGATTTCGGAGCGGAAGAAGCAGAGATCTTTATAATGGAGAACCATAAGACCTCGGTGGACATCCGCAAGGACGAGATCGAGGGCGCAAAGGAGAATATCTCCCAGGGGCTTGGGATACGCGCCATTATAAACGGAGCGGTGGGATTTGCGAGCACCAACATCATCAGCCGTATCGATGATGCGGCAAAGAGTGCTGTCAGCTCTGCCAGGGTCCGCGACAGTGATCCCGACTGGAAGTCATTGCCCTCCAACGGAAACTATCCGGAAGTTTCAGGTGTACTTGACAGTGAACTGGAACAGATGGAACTTGATGATTGTATATCCCGCTCTATGCAGATGATAGAGGGTGCAAAGTCAGTTTCAGGCATTGTGGTTACATCGGGGAATTTCAGCCGAAGCTCTGGCTCACGCCTGATAATGAACACCAATGGTGTTGAGATCGAGGAAAGCTCCACAGGCATCTCCGGCTTTACGGATGTTATTACCACCGGGGACAGTGTCTCAACAGCATATGACTTTGCAGTATCCCGCAAGAATGACATTGATTTTCAGGTTATCGGAAAGAGTGCTGCAAAACTCGCAGACAACTCAAGGAACGCAATATCCATTGAAGCACAGAGAACAAGCGTAATCCTGCATCCCTTCGCATTCTCTGACCTGCTGGGTAATGCATTCATGCCTTCCATAGATGCAAATAATGTACAGAAGGGAAGGTCAAACCTTACAGGCAGGATCGGAGAAAATATTGCCACCGAAAAACTGTCAATAATTGATGATGGGGTGCTTGACGGTGGAATCGAGACCGGCCGGTCTGATGATGAAGGAGTACCTTCACAGCGTACCACCGTTCTGGATAAAGGAGTGTTTAAATCATATCTTTATGATTCATATACCGCCGGAAAAGACAATGTAGAAAGCACGGGAAATGCTTCAAGAGGCTCATATTTCTCCACGCCTTCCGTGGGACCGAGGAACTTTATCGTGGACTATCCAGGCACTGACATAATCAAAGATACGGAGAACGGAGTACTTGTAAACACTGTAATCGGTGCCCATACTGCAAACTCCATTTCGGGAGATTTCTCCGTAGAAGCAAGAAATGCCTTTACCATCAAGGACGGAAAGATTGACAAACCCATTAAATCCCTGATGATATCAGGCAATATTTTCGATATGCTCAAAAAAATGGATGGTGCAGGCACCGATACCAGGAAAGTTGGAGGGGTGGTTACACCTTCTGTCAGGATAGAGGAAATGAGTGTCGTAGGATAATTTAAGACACTCAACTCCCTTTTTGAATCCTGATTTATATCGTGATAAAAACGATAAATATTTATACTTAATAAATCCTTTTTTCATTGAATTTTATAAAAAGTACTAGATGATATTTTCCTCTCCTGCAGTACCCGGGAAAGTGGATAATGACCTCACTACGAAAAAAGACTCTCATAATTATCGGTGCAACCCTTATAGGCCTGATAATCGTTCTTTACATGAGCTCCCAGGTAATTATCGTGAACAGTTTTGCCTATCTTGAGCAGGAAGAGCTGAAAAACGACGTACAGGGTGCAAGGAACTCATTGTACGCAGAGATGGAAAACATCGAGAAAAAAACAGTTGACTGGGCAGTATGGGATGAGTCATATGATTTTATTCAGCAGAGGAACCAGAGATATATAGATAGTTATCTCATGGATGAAACATTCATCAATCAAAGGATCAATTTCGCACTTTTTTACAATACTTCCAATGATCTGGTATATTCCAAGGGTGTGGATCTCTCCACAAACGACCGGACCCTGCCACCCAGGGACCTGATCGAACATCTTGAAACAAACAGTTATCTGCTTCAGCACGAGAACGGCTCGAGCAAAAAGACAGGCCTGTTATTCCTTACAGACACACCTATGATCGTCACATCTCAGCCAGTGATCAGGTCCTATGGCGATGATTCCATCGGCGGTACAATACTGATGGGACGTTTTCTTGATCAAGCGGAGATAAACCTGCTTTCGGATGAGAATTATCTGACACTGGATATTAAACATGCCGAAAATTCCAGCATGATCACGGAAGAGCCGGACATGATGCTTGATTCCGGAGAATACCTTTTCGTAAATCCTGCTAATGAGAGAATGATCTACGGAAGCATTATGCTTGATGATATATACGGCGAGCCTTCAATTGTCCTCGATGCAGGAGTACCCAGACGTATATACCAACAGAGTAAGGCAACAATGACTTACTTTATTATGATACTCCTCCTGTCCGGAGCAGTTTTCGGAGTCGTGACGATGTCCCTTCTTGAGAACTTATTCATTTCACGCCTCAACAACCTGAACAAAGAGATAAGATATATCGGGGAAAATCAGAGTTTTTCGAGACGTATATTCGAAGAGGGTGACGATGAGATCTCAAAACTCACGGTCTCAATGAACAGAATGTTCAAATCCCTGGAAAAGTCCGAAGAACTTATTTCAAAGAGAGATACAACAATTCGGGCAATTATTGAGGCAATGCCTGACATGGTATTCCAGATAAAAGAAGACGGAAGGGTTTGCAACTATAAGCTTTCGACCGATGAATGCCTCTACGAATCCCCGGACATCCCGCTCGATATCAAGATAGATGATGTACTGCCGCATGAGATTGCAGCCAGAGAAATGGAAATAATACAGGAAGTACTGAAAAATGGAAAGATGCAGATAATGCAGTATCAGTTGCCCGTAAAGGGAGAAGTGAGGGATTTTGAGGCACGTATTGTTGTAAACGGTGAAAATGAAGTATTGTCCGTTGTAAAGGATATCACTGAAGTAAAACAGGCAGAAGAAGCACGTAAAAAGGACATACTCTTAAAAGAGATACACCACAGGGTGAAGAACAACCTCCAGATCATATCCAGTCTGCTAAGGCTCCAGTCAAGGAAGTTCACAGACAGCGAAGTCGTCGAGGCTTTCAGAGAAAGTCAGCACAGGGCACGTTCCATGGCACTGGCCCATGAAAACCTCTATAACTCAAAGAACCTCGAGAACATAGACCTTCAAACCTACATACCTACACTTGTTGACTATCTTGTGAGTTCGTATGGTTTCTCCAGGGACAGTATCAAAATCAATATAAATATTAAAAACATTATATTTGGCATAGATACATCTATCCCCATAGGACTGATCATAAACGAGCTCGTATCAAATTCCCTGAAACATGCATTCAGGGAAGGTACGGGAGAGATCAGGGTGGAGCTGTATCCTGAAGAGGACGGTTTCGTCCTGAAAGTAAGTGATAACGGAGCCGGTTTCCCTGAAGATATGGATTTCAGGGATACCGACTCCCTTGGACTTCAACTGGTCAGTTCACTGGTGGAGCAGATCGAAGGAAATATCGAACTTGATAGAAGCCATGGTACGGAATTTACAATAACTTTCAAGGAACTATCCTACAAAAGAAGGGACTATTGATGACAGATGAAAGGATAATGGTCGTCGAAGACGAGAAAATAGTTGCTCTGGATATCAGGGATAGTCTTGAAAGCTTCGGATATAACGTACCCTGCATGGCTTCCACGGGAAAGGATGCCGTGGAGATGGCAAAGATACATAATCCGGACCTGATACTGATGGATATCGTCCTCAAGGGAGATATGGATGGCATCGAGGCCGCCGGGATAATACATGATGATTCTGACATTCCCGTGATCTACCTGACGGCATATTCGGACGAAAAAACAATAGCCAGAGCAAAACTGACAAGCCCCTTCGGACATATTTTAAAACCCTTTGAGACCAGGGAACTGAGAACCAATATTGAGATCGCACTGTACAAACGAGAACTTGAAAAGGAGAAGGTACAGGATAACCAGAACTGGATCAATTCCCTGATGAGCAATATAGGGGATGCGATCATTTCCACCGATGCACAGGGCAGAGTTGAATTTGTCAATCCTCTTGCACAGGCACTCACCGGCTATAAACAGGAAGAAGCTCTTGGAAAACCCATCGAGGAGATTTTCAGGGTCATATGTGAGGAAAACGGGAAAAAGGCCCCTGACCCCACCCGGAAGGTCATGAACGAAGGTGCATTCTACGGACTTCAGGATAAGACGGTACTTGTTTCCAGGGAAAATATCCGTACACCAATAGATGTTATCGGTTCACCCATCAGAAACAGCCACAATGAGATCACAGGTACAATTATCGTATTCTATGATATAACCGACAGAAAGAATGTCGAGAAATCTTTTTTGAACTATTCTTTTAACTACAACGACAATCAGGCTGTCAATCACTAGATGATTCAGGTTCCTGTATCACAGCAAGTACCAGTACAAAGGACAGCAATATCAGGATACCACAGATGTAGAAAGGAGTCCTGAAAGAGACATATCCCGCAAGTACTCCTCCGATCAATGGCCCCAAAGCCATGCCGGCTGCCTGTGAAGCTGTTATTGTGCTGACCCTGGAACCCACAGCAGAGCCACCAGTAAGTTCAACTGCCAGAGCCATAACAGGCGTTTCAACCGCTGCCATGGCTATACCCTGAAATGCACGCAGGATGATCAGCTGAATAATACTATCCACATATCCAAGACCCACAACTATCGGGACATTGATAAGAAGACCCAGGGCCACCATACTCTTTCTTCCCATGCTGTCAGAGATCACTCCCATTGGCGTCTGGAAAAGCACCCTTGATATCACATACGCCGAAACTGCTATACTCAGGGATAGCTCACTTGCATCCAGTCTGACCCTGTATTCCGGCAGGAAGGCAAAGATTATCATGATACCGACCATCATCATGAACATGGCAAGCGCGAGTATCCGGAACTGGATGCCGTTTGCAGATGATATGGTCACATTGCTTTTTTTTACGGAAGGATCCCGGGCATCCCTTACAAAGAATGTTATCAAAAAGGTGCTTATCAGGCCAAGAAGTGCGCATACATAGAATGCGGAACTGAAATCATAGTAATTGACTATGATACCACCCAGTATGGACCCGGTACCGAAACCAAAACCACGCAGGGAAGAGTATATACCTATCGCCCTTCCCCGCGTTTGACTTGTTGACAGATATGTTACCGTTGCAACTATCGCAGGAACCGTTGCACCCACGGTAATTCCCTGAATGAAGCGAAATAGAACCACATACTCGAACTCAGTGGTTCTGGCATATATAAAGGACAGAATAGTGAATCCGACCATTCCCGCAACAATAAATATCTTTCTACGATCAAGCCTGTCGGACAATCTTCCCATAAAGGGCTGGGATAGTGCATTGGACAGACCAAATACGGTTGCAACAATGCCGGCCTTTACAACGACCGGAGTGTCAGCAAAAAACGAAGTATTCAGATCTACAATATAAAGCGGAATCAGGAAGGCAAGCATTCCCGTACCAAGGTCTTTGAACAGCTTTGAAAAGGATAAAATATATAACTGCGGATCCAGTTTTCCTTTTTGAGAACCATATCCGGATCCAGGTTTATCGGATGCTTCTTCCATTAAGGCCTTCCTTCCATCGGGAATTATGATCAGAATATTAAACGAAGTTACTGCGGATTGAAGAGATTCATTTAAGAGTTTTCTTTCCCAGCGGCTCAAGCAAAACAGTCATCTTCCGGACTATCCTCTCCCTGTATCTTGTAGCCACATAGTAGCACAGACCCGCAAGCACGATTCCGCCTACGAAATCTATTATCCAGTGTATCCCGAGATAGAAGATCGTGAACTGGATAAGTAAAGCCAATACTACAGCCACTACCTTGAGTTGTTTGAGATCGGTCCTGAATACGATAAGCATCATGGCAATAATGGATAATGCTGCATGCAGGCTAGGGAAACAATTATCAAAATAAGGATCCACGCTGCGTAAACCCTCACTTATGACCGGATTGAGTTCGTACAGCAACGGAGTGACCGTGGGCAGAGTATAGCCTGTCACTTTCACAGGTGTAAAGATATAGAAAGGGAAGGCTATCAGATATGCCAGGACAACCGCAATGGAATATTCCTGAAGTACAGCAACCTTGCCGGTACACACCAGTACCACAAAGGTGAATATCAGCAGGAACGAGAAACCAAACAGATAGATGAAAGCACTGAAATATGTCAGGGCCGGGCTCATTATTGTCTGGAAAGAGCTGACAGTGTTCCCTTCCATACTAAAGATAAACTCCGCAAGCCTATAGTAAGGAGTTATATCCATTGATTCTGCGATCACTCCCTGCGATTTTACAAGCAGGTAAACAAAAGAGACTATGAGGAAATATGGCAGAACACTGTATGAAAAGAAATTGCCTAGCTTGTCGGAGATGGCAGAAGAATCATACAGGTTTCTGTATTTCTTTGGAACAAGAAAATAATATGCTAAAAGGTTAAGCATTATTACAACCGGGACCATTACTGTCATCAGGGCAATAGCTGTCATTTTATCATTTCGCCTAAATTTTTTAACCAGAGTTACTATAAATTAGTATAATTAATAAATAATGTTTATGCCTGAACTCTTTATGGACAGATACTCAGGAATAAAGGCCAACACACTTCCTGCAAGAAATATTATCCTGAGACACTTAGATGTTTCGTTCGAAACGGGTCTTAGGGAAGAGGAACTCTGGAATATACATGACAGAGGAATGAAGAGATACAGAAATCTTGAGAGAAAGATATTCCAGACGGGTAAAGCTGTAAATCTTCCTGAAGCTGAAAAGAACTTGCTTGATCTGAAGATCGAACTATCGGAAAGAATCATAAGCTACTGCCACCTTTGTCAGCACCGTTGCATGGTTGATCGCCCTGCAGGTGAGAAAGGGTTCTGCAGACTTACGGACGTATCACGATATGCTGCGGAATTCATGCATATGGGAGAAGAGCCACAGCTTGTGCCCTCCCATACGATCTTTTTCACAGGATGTGTCTTTTCCTGCGTATTCTGCCAGAACTGGGATATTTCCACACACCCTGAAAACGGCAGGCAGGTCATACCGGAAGAGCTCGCACATATTATAGACAACATGCGTGCAAAGGGTTCTGAAAATGTCAACTTCGTTACACCCACACCTCACCTGATGAATGTACTGAAAATCGTCAGAAATATAGAAGTCAACATACCGGTGATATGGAATTCGAACATGTATCATTCTCCTGAATCTGCGAAATTGCTTGAAGGGGTAGTGGATCTCTACCTTGGTGACTTCAAGTACGGTAATGACAGGTGTGCATTCAGGTATTCAAAGGTCAGAAACTACATGGATACGGTGGGGCAGAATTTTAAAGCTGCAGCCCGTCAGGCAGAGGTGCTTGTACGACACCTCGTCATGCCGGGACATCTGGATTGCTGCACACGACCGGTCATGAAGTGGATAGCGGAAAATACTCCACAAGCAAGACTAAATCTGATGTTCCAGTACAGGCCGGAGTATATAGCCTGCAGATATCCTGAGATCAACAGACATCTTACAAATGAGGAAATAAAAAAAGCTCTCTTGATCGTAAAAGAGGAAGGACTTGAGGGGTAATAGTAATAACCAAAAAACGCAACGCTTTAAAATTAATGATACATTTCAAATTTCAATACATATTAAAAATTTACTAATGTTGGATACTAAAAAAAGAAATTTTTATTTCCTTAAATAATAGTATTTTTCTAGCAGCTTAATCGTGTATGTTGCCATTAGATAATTCAGATGCATTTGAGGATAGTCTTGAATATTAATTTGCTCACTTAATTGAGTGAGATTTTTTAATCGAGTTGAGACTAAAAAATTAACAAAATCTTCATTTAGAGAATCTAGCTTACTGTAGCTAAGTGTACCACAAATTTCATCGAATGCTAAAACTAATTCTCCATACAAATCACTTTCAATATCACCATCTGGAATTTCTCCAAAGTGAAGCAAGAAACAAATTTCTTTTAGCTGGTTTATTACATTAACAGTTTCTTCATACTTATCAATTAAATCTATGACAATATCAACACATTCTTCCATGTATCTGTGTAATTGTTCATAGTCTCTAGTTCTTTTATCATAAAGAAAGTCTTCCCAATTACAATTCTTGACAACCACAATCCTGAAGGAGCCATCAAGTGAAAAGGCAGGATACCACCCTACATCAATTGTATAGCGAATATCTTCAATATCATAATTCACTTGGAACAAATCTTCGTCTAAATCTTGTTCATCAAGGTTTCTACCAAGAATATATTTTTCTGGATTATAGATAGGACTTTTTGATTTGAACTCTATGTCTTCAAACATTGAATCACCATTAAGCTACAAAATATCAAAAAACTCACTAACATATACTATATCCTTCCTAAGCTTCAATTTTCAGATTTCAGTATTGTTCTTGAGAGCGTTTATGTAACTGTCTGCCTTCTCAGGAGATAACTTTCCCATGAACTCATTAAGTTCTCCACAATCTCCATCAGCATAATTACCCCACAATAAAGGGGCTTCTAAATTAGCTACTACACTTGCAATTGTCTCATAGCTTTCTTCACAGTAATCATACCATTCAGACAACATAATAAATTTAGCCCATCTTGCTATATCTAATTCTGTTACTTCATTTTGCTTGTATTTCTCTAAAACACTTGTTGCGTGTTCGTTACAAATAATTATGGAATAGGAATATTCAGGCGGAGCAAATGAATTCACATCAATAACATTAGATAGCTCTTCCATTGAAATTGATAAATCCCTGTATTGTTTGATCATATGAAGACTATCCATTTTCAGCACCCACTCCACATCTCCAACCGTTCCCTCACATGAGCATTAAGAGTAAACGGTTTATCCCCTTTTGCATTTTTCTTCATGTAGTGTAGTGTTCCCTTAGAAAATCCCAATTCCTTCCATTCAGAATAACTGATAGCTAATATCTTCTTCCTGATTTCATCAGTATCCTGTCTTTCAATCACGTAAGAAGGATTAACAAAATCAATTTTCCTCTTTTTCCCATTCAGGTATTGAGCCAATTCCCTTGTTTTGAATAAAAGGACATATCTCCACATCATTGATTTCTCCTGATAGGTTACTTTCTTGTTCATCCACGTCTGGAACTCCTCTGTAAGCTTCTTAGCTCCACTTGGTCTGAGTCTGAGTGAGTAGTTATCAGTCCTGATAAAGTCCTTCTTTTCCATCCTGTCCGTCTCAATGAGGTTAATTACAGCTAGATCAACAAGGAATCTGAAAGGCTCTTGAATGTCATAGGCTAAACTGTTCTTACCTGATGCCATCTCATGCAGGAAGCCTACATGAACGTCCATACCAACCGCATTGATAGTTCTCATACACTCAGCTTCAAGGAGTGCATAGCCATAGTTAAGCATACAATTGACCATATCACCTGCACCACTAGGACGTGTTTTGTATCTGCCTGTACGGTCATCAAATTCGTATTTTTCAGGAATGAACTTTTCAAACTGAGTCCAGTAATAGACAGCAACAGCCCCCTCAACACCCATGACTTCCTTGATGTTACTTGCATCAGCAAGCTTGGAAGAGTCCTTTGAAAAATCGTTGTCAATTTCAGGATAGCGTTGTTTCAGGTAATCCAGAACTACCTGAGTCTTGTCAAACTTGGCTTTAATGAACTCCTTGGCAAGCTTTAGCCTAGTTTCCTGATTCTCATAAGCGTGATACTGTGCAAACTTGGTTTTGACATTGGTACTTTCAGGAGGGAGCATGGTTGTTAGTAACTTACCATCCCAATCCAGAATAGTGACCTGCACATTATGTTTTATCAGCCATCTGATAGAATCAATGGTCATATTCCCATTCTTACCATAGACAACTATATTGTCTATGTCTATTTTCTGGGGAGAAAAGACATACTTTTCTGGTTCTATGTCTGTGGTATGTCTACCATCCTTAATATGCAATTTAGACCCATTCACACGTGTGTCTATTCCGTGTCCGTTGAGCAGTAGGAGTTTCATTGGGAGTCACCCTCCCTCATTTTCTTTTCTGTTTCTGCAAAGGCTTTACTTGCTTTTTTCTCATCAGAGTGGTCTATCATTCCCAGGTGATCCATACACTTGTATCTAATGTTAGACACAAACTGAGCAGGATCATGTTTTCCTTCTTTCATTAACTCTCGTTCAAGATGGAATAGCTTGGAAGGGTTGTTTACAACAATCTCTGCAATATAGGCGGGATGATAATCTTCTTCGACTTCAAGAGGATTGGCTAGAGTGGTGGCATCCTTAACAATTTGATCAATAATCGACTCATCTTTGTAGTAACTCAATAGATAAAGAGCAACGTTTCTAATATGTCCACTTTTACCTTTTGGCTCTCCATTTTTGTCTAAAACGTCTCTTAGAGCCTGCAACAAAGACTCTTTATCCTGGGGTTCTTTGCCTTTATTAGTAATATAATCGGAAAGTGTCACTAAGAATCTGTTTATCAGTTCAGGATTATCTAAAGCAAGGTTTTGCACAAGCAAATCTAACTGACTCTCATCAAAAGAATACATCATCTCAAGACGATTTAGTTCTTTCAAAGCCAGTTGTTTGTCAATATCATCACCATTTATTAAAAGATCGAGGACATCGTCAATATGTTCTTTAATTTTTAATCCTTCAGGTGTGAACAGGTACTTTGCTCGTTTGTCAGTTACCTTAAACCCATATTTATTAAGATCCTCATAACCTAAACTAAGGATTTTGCCTGATTCAATTAGCTCTTTTAGTCTTCTGTTAAGGGTAGGCTTGCTATATCCAAGGTCTATGATTTCTTCTCCCTTTTTATTAAGGGTGGTATGTTTTTTTATAAGGGCATCAATTAAGTGTTCCCTACGCATCTTACCGTTCTTGTTTAAATAGGCTATAACCTCTTCCTCGAATTCGATATCATCTTTTGACATACCCTATATCCTCACTTACTCTTAATGATATCATAATTGTTATAGTTTATATCATTTACTCTAAATTTACTATTATTATAGTTATCATTGTTAATATCAATAATTATATCATTTTATTAATCACCTAATAAGGTGATTGAAATGAATAGCAGAACAATAGCAACTTTGTCTCCTTACCTAAAGGAGAAACTTGAATTGATGTCAGACTATTTCGGGTGCTCTCAGGCTGAAGTTGTCAGAATAGCGCTTATGAAACTCTGGGAGGCTGAGAAGTGAGCAGACCTGAGTTTACCAAGGATTTCAGAACCTATGGTCAATGGCTCAAGGCTATGCCCAGAGATACCAGGTATGCAAAGGAGATCATCAGAAAACACAAGATGTTTCCAGACAAGAGTCTGAAGCAACTCAGAGACCTTAAAATAAGTGACTATGACCTTTCTAAAGCAGGATGGGAAACTCTGACATCTCAGCAAAGAATGGAGAGGCACAGGTCACTTCAGATTCTCAGAGCCATGAGAAAGGGTGCAAGTCTCAACCAAATGACAGAGAAGTTTGGGATGAAAAATAAAGATGCAGTCAAGCTTCTGGGACGTAACCTGTACAAAGAGAATGGAAGATGGAAGGCTACAAAAAACGATAGTCTTGAAGTTGAGATGAGGTTTTATGATCGAGACGCGGGTCATATAACGATAGTAACGCGGAATTCTAAAGACCGTTATTTGATCGCGGAATACAAGGACGCGGTTGATAGAACACTGAAAGGTGGTGATACATCCCGATTAAAGAAGTTCGAGGGCGTTAAGATTGTCGATAACGCGGGAAAGGAGCATTCATTTGAAACGCGGTTAGACCGCCTTTACGATATCGAGGAAGCTCAGGTTGAAGGTGAATTTCAGGAATTATATGTTAATTGAGGAGTGGTAACTATGAACAAAATTGAGTATAAGAGAAATATGAAAAGGCAAAAATTGGAAGGAAGAACAGCACTTAGGTGCATTCAATGTGGTGAGGATGACCCTGAACTGATAGAATTACATCATGTTTATGGAAGGAATAATTCAGAAGAAACAGTTCCCTTGTGTAAGAACTGTCATTTCAAGGTCACAAAACAGCAAAATAAACTACCTCGTAAGGTTAGATCAAGTAATGCTTCACGTGAGGATAATCTAAGGTTCATCCTTGTTTCTGTAGGAGCATTAATGGAAGGTCTGGGTAAACAGCTTCGTCTCATTGGTTTGGAGGCTGATTCAATATGAGCAAGATAGCTGTAAGGGGCTATACTGTGAAAGTAAAGAATCAACAGTATAACCCTTTTTACAATAACAATCTTCAATTAAGGCATGATAGGATATTTGTCTTTGATACTGAAACCACGATAGACCAGTATCAGAATCTGAAGGTTGGTTTCTTCCAGATATATCAAGATGGCTATATTCAGCATGACGGTCTCTTTTATAATCATCAAATGCTCAACGATAGAGAAACAAAGACCCTTCTAAACTATGCCAAAGAACAAGACATAGAATTGTACCTTTGTGAAGAGTTCGTTGATGATGTGTTTTATCCAGAGGTATTTGGATTAAAAACACTTTGTGTAGGATTCAACCTTTCATTTGACATAAGCAGACTGGCAAAGTTCGGTAATAATTCTAAGGCAAAGAACAGAGGAGGATTTACATTCACACTTTCAGATAACAAATTCAACCCTCCTATCGTGATCAAAAAACTTGGAGCAGCTAACAGTTCCAAGTTCACAACAATGTGGAATCAAGACGATGAGTATTTTTCAGGACATTTTCTTGATGCTCAAACGCTTGCAGAAGTCCTGCTTCAATATCATCATATATCCCTTGCAAATGCCTGTGAATTGCTCGATACAAGACACAAAAAGATGAAGGATATTAAACACGGTACTGTTACCAAAAAGTATCTTGATTATCTGATAAGGGATGTAGAGAGTACTTTTGATGTATATGAAGGATTGATCAATGAACTTGATCTCTACAATATTGATGTTCCTCCAACCAAAATATACAGTCCTGCTTCTCTTGGAAAATACGCTTTGAAGCAGTTGGGAATGAACTCATTGAGTGAACGGAATTTTGATTTTCCCGATAATATGAAAGGTCAGATAATGACCTCATATTATGGAGGTAGGTGTGAGTGCCGAAATAGGAAAGTTCCAACAAAAGTTACAACTCTTGATTTTACAAGCATGTATCCAACGGTTACAATGGTAATGGGTCTATGGAATCTCATGATTGCAGATTACATTGAAACACAGAATGTAACTGCGGAAATCAGAGAGTTACTGGAAATAGTCAATCTGGGATATCTGCAAAATGCGGATAATTGGAAAGACTTTGTTGTAATGGTTAAGCTTCGTCCTGATAGAGATATATTACCTGTGAGAATGGATTACAAGGAAGATAATGGTTCATTTAATGTTGGTGTCAATTATCTTTCCTCAGAGCATGAACTATGGTATGCATTACCTGATGTCATAGCTTCTGTAATTCTCACTGGCAAAGCTCCAGAGATCATTGAAGCTGTCAGATATGTTCCAATAGGCATTCAGGAAGGATTAAGAAGGTCTCAGATACTTGGAATTGATATTGATCCTGAAATGGATAATCTTGTTCAGGTTCTTGTTGAGGAAAGACAAAATATCAAAATTCAAATGAAGGGCATTGATTCAGAAAGTCCAGAGTATCAACAGCTAAAGAGCAGAGCACAGGCAATTAAGATACTTGTAAATGCCATGAGCTATGGGATATTTATTGAGCTTAATCCAGAGGACAGGAAAAGTGACATAGAGGTTTACGGACTTGACTCTTTCAGTACATCACAGAATAGGTATGAAAAGCCAGGTAACTTCTATCACCCTCTATTAGCAGTTATGATTACCTCTGGATCAAAGCTGTTTTTGGCAATGGCAGAGGCAAAAGTAGAGGATTTAGGGGCTAGACACTCCTATATGGATACTGACTCTATTTTTGTACCTCCTGAATATGCAGAGGATATTACAGAGTATTTCCAACCTCTAAATCCCTATAACTTAGATATTCCATTGCTAAAGCCTGAAAAGGTGGATTACTGGTTTTATGGAATCTCATCTAAACGCTATCCATTGTATAAATTCAGAAAAGGTAAGATCATATTCAAGGATTACAAGCTTCATGGATTAGGTCATCTGACAAATCCTTTCTCAAAGGATGGAAAAGGGGACTGGCATGAGGAAATATGGGAAGATCTACTGCAATTAGAATATGATATGATTAGTTCTAGAGATATTGTGGAAAAATACAGCAACATGTATGCTATCTCAAAGCTTGCTGTTAGCACTCCTAATGTATGGAATAGGTTCAAGAAGCTCAATAAAGGCAAGTCTTGGAAGGAAATGATTAAGCCTTTCAATTTCTTTCTTGTGGGATTTCAGGCAGTAGAAAAAGATGGCAGAGCAATAAAACCGCTTGCTCCTTTTTGTGACAATCCTCAAAAGATAGTTCATGAACCATTCATTGATTATGAAACAGGAGAGATCATGCAAGGGTCACACTACTTCAAATCGTTGAGTAAAACCATATTGCAGTATGCAGAGCACCCAGAACATAAGTTTGAGGGTGATATTGGACTTCTGGAAAGGAGACACATTCATGCAGATGGTGTCCTTTACATTGGGAAGGAAGCCAACAACATTGATGAAGAGGAATTAGAGCTTCAGAGAGCACAGACCTTCATTGATGAGGAAGGTATCAAGCAAAAGATACTGGCCATGACTCCAAAAGAAGCAAGGAAATATGGAGTTATGGAGAGGAGCACTCTCAAGAGGATGAAGGACAGGATTAAAAGTGACAAGCCTTTTAATTTCTGGACAAAGGAAGTGAGGAAATTGGTAAGTGTCTTTTGACGCTTACTTTTTTTTTTTGTAAATCTATGTTTTATAAAATTAAAAGAATGATAAATTAATTCATGTTTTTTCTTTTAATGTCTTCAAATACTTCTATTAACCCTATACCTCGACCAATATTCTCCAATCCCCAATTGCATAATTCAATTGCTTCATTCTTATTGCCCAGGAAAGTATGAACTCGTGCAAGTGTTAATGCTAATCTTACTTCAGTCATTGAATATTCTCTTAATCCATTCTTTCTTGGAATATCGGTAACAATGTCTTCAACAGTTATTGATGACAAAGGTTCTGGGAAGTTTTTGAATTTATCAAAGTAAGCAATTCCCTCTGTTTCAAAGACCTGAATCATTTCTTCTATGCTTAAATTAGCTTCATCTTCTGTATTTCCGTATGGCCACATAGAATCATTTATTGTGCTAGTTGGAGATTTTAATCTCTTTCTGAACTCACATTTGTATGGAGTCACTTTTTTAACATCAATCTCTTTTCCTAGGGTGTCAGGTAAAAAGTCTGTTGTAACTCCTAATTCAATCCAGCATCCTTCTCCCCATGTACAAGATTGGACAGTAGCAGTATAGATATAATGTTCATTGGTTATTTTTCGGTAATTAAATCCTGAACCTTTGAATCCCAGATTTCGAAGAGCTGGTGAAAACTCATTTTTAAGCAGTTTCTTGAATTCTGATGCCTTCATATCTATTTCGCTCTTTTAAGTTTATACAAAAGTTATTAGCGAAATTTGTGTACATCCAATATAAGTGTATTTAATCAAGAAACTATTTTAAAATAATTAGGAACTATCATATCCATTTTATTATCGTTGCGTTTTTTGGTTATTACTATTACCCAGGAAGGACTTGAGAGCATACTGGTCTGAACCGATGCATCCGGGAAAACTTATTCTGCTTCGACCACCACGATACCTCCGGGAGCCCAGGGATGTGAAACTATCTGGTAATCATAGTTTCCCGCTTCGGTAAACGTATAGCTGAAGGTGTCTCCCTCCCTCAGAGTGGGTGACTGGAATACATTGCTTTTGATGATCTGGGCAGGATGATCCTTTTTAACCCACTTGACAGTATCGCCTTCGGAAATTGTTACCATATAAGGCTCAAATTTGTAATTCTCAAGGTAAACAACAACGGTATCACCTTCAGTGGCGTTCTCATCTACCATGGAATCCTCCGATCGGGGGAACTCTTCTTCCATTTCCGCTACATCGGAAGGCCGGTCTTCCACACAACCTGCAAGGACCAGGAATACAAATACCATCAATAATGTAAGAATTGATTTTTTCATAAAGACCACGACTATTCAAAGTACGGCTCTTACCTAGATAAATGTTCGCAAGGAGGCGAATCTTAGCTTCTTTCCCTCTGCATCCTGTACATTTCCTCGATACGCCCAATGCTCTCGACATCTTCAAGGGATTTGTCATCCCGGACATTAACAAGTCTCGGAAAACGTAGAGCATAGCCGGATTCGTAATTGGTGCTTTTCTGGATCTCTTCGAAGGCTATCTCAAAGATTATCTCAGGTTTGACTTCAATCTTCTTTCCTGCTTCCATTATTATCAGATCCGAGAAAAGAGCGGTAAGTTCAGCCAGTTGTTCATCGGAAAAACCGGTTGCCACCTTACCAACAGGCAGGAAACGGCCGGTTTCGGGATCATGGCATGCAAGTGCATAGGAACCTATATAGCTGGTACGCCTTCCGTATCCCCATTCGGCACCTATGACCACAAGGTCCAGTGTTTCCATCACGGGTTTTTTCTTCAGCCAGTTCTTACCACGTTTACCGGGAGAATAGGGAGACTCTGGATTCTTTATCATTATTCCCTCATGGCCTGCCTTGAGAGCCTTCGAGTAGATCTCATTGATCATTTCCGGATCGTCCGTTACAACCTGGCTGTCCACCCGAATAGAATCCGCATTCTCGACACAGCTTTCAAGCAGTTCTCTTCTCCTGATAAGAGGCTCATCAAGAAGATTTTCCCCGTTAAGATACATGATATCAAAGATATTCAGAGTAAGGGGAATTTCTTTTGCGGTCAGTTGAATATCGTATTTTCTTCTGAAACGTTTCAGTATATCCTGAAAAGCCCGTGGATGTCCGTTCTCATCAATCGCCACTGCTTCTCCGTCAAGTATCGCAGAATCCGCATGAACATACTTTTTGATAGAGGCTACAATATCAGGCAGTGAATTGCTTATATCCTCAAGGCGGCGAGAGTAGAGTTTCACATTGTCCCCGTCCTTGTGGATCTGGACCCTTGCACCATCGAATTTCCACTCGATTGCAGGTGTGCCTATATCCGAGATGGCGGCCTCCAGTGTGGGTGCCACCTGTGCAAGCATCATCCTTATGGGACGATTCAGTTGCATGTCAAGCCCTGAAACAGCTTCCACGCCTCCCTGCTTTGCAGTGGTTGCCACAAGCCCGAGATCATTTGTGAGCATGAATCCGCGTTCTACAACTTCGACCGGAACATAAAAAGCAGCTGCTATGGCATCGCGCACTATACCTTCTCCCACGCCTATGCGCATATCCTCAACTGCAAGCCTTGCAATATAGCTTACTTCCTCAGGAGAAGCCGAGTTGAAAAGATATTGGAGGTTTTTTATCTTTGCTGTCTGTGATCCTTTTCCCGATGCCTTTGATATGGATTGGAAACGCTGGAATACCTCTGTCACCGAAAGCTCATCAAGCTCAGTTAAAAAGGATGAGAACGTTGCCTGTCCATTCGAATTCTTGCCAAGCGCTCTGACAGCGGTCTTGCCTATATCACCCGTCTCCTTCACAATATCCTCGATCTCATCAACTGAGAAACCGGACGATTTTGCAAGGGCTGAATAAAGAATTCCCGCACCGACACCTATATCCTCGCTACTCCACGCAGGAAAGACCTCACCCATCACAAAATGAGTTACTATGGGAAGCTCCTCTATGCTTACCCTGTCCAGCAGCTCAGCAACCTGTGAGGTCATCTCAAGTGAGCCCGGAGTATCTTCAATTACTTTACAGGCCTCTGCGAATTCTCTAAAGCTGGTCATGGTGATCTGTTAATCTACAGGACGATAAAGTCAGTTTTTGTAGAGAGATATTATGTCACTCAGGATAGCACTTGCGGTTTCGATGGAGCCCGCACCCCTTCCGGTGATAGTGATCGGACCGGATATATCAGTCTGTACGGAAAATACGTTCAGCGTACCTCCCACAGCAAGAGGATTATCCAGTGGTACCAGCTTAGGAGCAACATTTATCTTACCATCGTTAACCTCACCGATGAGCTTGATAGCATAACCGTCCCTATTTGCAAGCAAAAGGGCTTCCGGGGTTATCCTTGTGATCCCGGTTACAGTTACATCCCTGTAACTGGCATTCATTCCGAATATTACATTTGCAACGATCACAAGCTTGGAAGCCGTATCTATACCCTCAACGTCATATATCGGGTCAGCTTCGGCTATACCAAGTTCCTGAGCCTCTGCGAGCATCTGCTCATATGAGGCATGCTCTTCCACCATACGGCTGAGAATATAGTTACAGGTACCGTTGAATATGCCTTCCATACTCAGTATCTTATTACCTGCAAGGGTATCACATGCCAGATTGATGACAGGCATGGCTCCTCCGACGGTTGCCTCGAACTTGAGCTTTGAACCTGATCTGTTTGCAGTTTCGATCAGTTCACCGTATTTCAGAGCGAGAGGACCTTTATTGGATGTAACCACATCCATTCCTTTCTCAAACGCTGCAAGCATATTGGTAAGACCCACGCCTCCGTCATCGATGTTTGTAGGAGTGGTCTCGATCACAAGTTCATGATCGATGGTCTTTATAATATCAGTACCGCTGATCTTCTCGGAACCCACTACACCTTTTTTCTTTTTAGAATCAAGGACTGCAGCCAGATTCACACCTTCACTGTCAATTACAGCAGTTCTGGAGTCAGCTATCGCAACTATCCTGAGGTCTATACCTATGCTTTGCAGGTAATCTTTCTTAGCAAGCAGGACCTTTGCGACACCCTGACCTACAGCACCGAATCCTATCAATGATGCACGTATCGTTTTCATTCCATCAACCTCAACTGGCTCTCTACAGGTTCTATTACCAGCAAGTCCTTCTCTTTGGCAATATACTTGAGCAGGTCGATCACAGCCTGTAATTCCTTTTTGCTCACAGCATCTATTTTCAGCGAAGCCGACGATGGCATATTGATCTTAGGCATGGACAGGTTAAGATCAACTACCTCGGCGTAGCCCGTATTATCGATCTGATCGATGGTGTCCTGTATATCGGTGTGCACGATGTGACCGATCAGTATAACAGCACCGTGTTCCAGGAATCGTTTCTCATCCATGCTTACTACACGGACACCCCTTTCCTCAAGGTCGGCTACCAGATCCTCAAGGTGATCGGATTTGATCTCAAACTGCACCTGAACGGGAATTGTTCCGCGGGGTGTTTTCTTTTCGTGATGGTGAACCACGGAGATCAGATTACCTTTAAAATCGGAAATCGGTTTTAGCGCAAGCAGTAATTGGCCGGGGATATCTTGTAACTCAAGGTCCATTGAAACTCGCATATATACCCTCGTGTATAGGTTTAACTAAATTCAGTAATTTGCTACCCATACTCATTAGATACAGTTATACATTTTGGTTTGTATGATCAGAGCCTTCAAGGATTATAACATTGCCACGGCCTTTTTTGAATTTACGGATAATACCACGGTCCTCAAGATCGGACACCATGAGACTTACCTTTGCTTCGGAATGTCTGAGCCGGTCCCTCAGGTCCTTCTGCTTGATACGTCCCCCATTGCCTGCAATAATATCCACAACTTCCCGAAGGTCATCAGGCAGATCCGCAAGTTCATCTGAAAAAGCTGCAAGGTCACTGCCCTCGAAGTGGTCACTTCCCTCATGCGCATTTCCACCGTTACCGTCTGTTTTTCTTCTTGACAGCACATATGCCCCTGCAACTGTCATAGCCAGAGCTGCAAGGACATATATCAGCGTAGATGACAGGATACTGTTATCCTGATCGTCGTTCTCTGCAAGGTCGGCAAGCTCATCAAGTTCATCAAACTCTGTTCCGTTAAGCTCCTCTTCTTCATAATAGGTGGGAAGGAAAATTATGTCTATCACGTAGTCCCCATCATTGGTTATCGTGATCTCTTCCTCCGTATAGTGAACCAGGGTTGAATTCTGATAGTAACTGGCAGATATCACATAGTTTCCGGGAGCCAGATTGAATGAATATATACCATACCTTGCAACCATTGACTGGGGTGGGGTTGAATTTACCTCCACGATGACATTTTCCAGTGGTTGGAATGTATCCCATTCATAGATCGCACCATGCACCGTTGCCATTTCCTGAGCTCCGGTAATAGATATAATTGAAATGAGAATTAAAAAGAACAGAAAATATTGCTTTTTTTGTATCGACACAGACTGTATATTTATTCATTACATGCATATAATAGTTTCTCAAAGCCAAGAAAATAAAGCCAATTAAAGTATTATCAAGTAAAATAAGGCCTTATAAGGCTTGAAATCGAAGTATCAAGTATGAAATAATTGTCTAAAGTAAAGTATGCTTATATGCTCATCTGATCAAGGAAGAATTGCAGGCGCAAGTCCTCAGGATTATATTCCGGGACTGCAAATGCACGGGAATAAACAATTGAAATATGATTGAGGTAAAATAGATGAGAATCGGACAGAAATTAATAGCATATGTTGCTGTTGCACTCTTAGTAGGAAGCATATTCACAGCAACAGCTTTTGCTGCCGGAGACCGTATACAGGACCAGTTAAAAGATCAGGATAAAGACCAGTTGCGTGATGGATCATGCACAAGTTCTGTTTCCCTGTCAGCCGATACGGCAGAAACACCGGGTGACCAGGACAGAGATCGCCTGAAAGACAGATCTTGTAATGATGATTGCGACGGAACACCTGATCGTGATGGCTCGTGCCAGGAAGATTATGAAACCGTCGTTGCAACAGCTTCAGGACCTTCTGAACAGAAAGGGTACGGTGATTGTGATCGCCTGCGTGACGGTTCATGCCTGGACTAAATAAATATAGGGGTTAGCCCCCCTAACCCCTATTATATTAAAACATTGGAGAGAGAAACACAGAAGAGGTTGAAAAGATGAAAAACATGGGAATGAAAATTTTTGCATATATTGCCATTGTGTTGATGCTGGTAAGTGTTATTCCGGCTGTGGCAATCGCTGACTCGGATAACGGGCAGAAAAAGGGAATATATGGAAACAGTGGTCAGAATACAGATTCAGATAGTGATGACAGTTCTGAAGATAATGATGATGATGCCGGTACCGGTGATAAGATACGCGACAGGGACAGGGTAAATGCAACTGAGGATGCACCTCGCAATGCATTCGAAAACCGTGGTAATAATAACAATAGCGCAAAAGCAAACTACGGACAGACCAAGGATAAGTTCCTGAAGATCAAGGCAAACAACAAGAACCTCGATACAGCGGAAGCCATCAATGCAACCAAGGAATATCTCAACAGCACAATCGATGTGATGATCGAATCACTTGATGATGAGGAATATATAGAAGCGCTGAACGCTGAAAAGGAAGATATTGCCGCTGCAAGCACAAGGGCCGAACTTGCCGAATCCGCAAAGGATATCAGGGATATCTGGAAGGATGCCCGCAAGGAAAAAACAGTCACAAAAGCAAGATCTGTCAACAACAGGCTAAATGCAGTTATAAGGACATCCGAGGCCATGGCCCTCCGCCTTGAGAACGAGATCAAGCGTATGGAGCAGAACGGCGAAGATGTGAGTGAACTCGAAGCAATGCTTGAGGACTACAATGCACTCATTGACGAAGCAAAACAATACCAGGAACAGGCACGAGAAGCATATTCCGGTGGTGAGGACCAGGAAGAGATCATACGCAACATGAACCAGGCAGGAGAGAGTATAAAAGATGCCAACGCCATTCTCAAGAAAATGCTCCAGGCACTCAAACAGAACCGTGAAGGACTCGTTGTCCTGACAGGAGATGGTGCCCTCAATGCAGAAGGTGACGGAACAGCAGTCATTTCCGGTAACTTCACACTGAACTTTACGGCAAATGATTCCATGCTCGTGATTAAGGATATGGCACAGGATGCGGATATCAACACCACTGATGCAAGTTTTGCATCATCGAACGTTGATTCAGGTAACAGTGAATACAACAACAGGGCTTTTGTCTACCACAACCTGACAGGAGATGTGACAATTGAGGGCAGCCGCCTTACTGTAATGATACGCGGAACGGACATATCCCTCGAAGCGGACGGAAAAGGTACCGCCATGCTTTCCGGAGACGGAAGCTATGAAGTGAACGGGGCAGAAAGTTCATGGGCTGTGCCTGATGAAGATGAGGAGGAAGAGGAATCTGAAGAAGAAGAAGAAGAAGAAGAAGAAGTAGAAGAATCAGACGATGAAACGGAAGATGATTCATACGACAACGAAACTTCCAATAACGAGACAAACTATAATTCCTCGGACAATTCTTCATCCGGTTACGAAGGAAGTGGTAACTACACCTACGACGATGGCAACAACAGCTCTGATGAAGGAATAGGAAATGAGTCCACAGATTCTGGAAATCAGACCAGTACTTAAATGAGACATTTGAGGAGATAAAATGTTCAGGAAAAAATACATTCTAGTACTGGCAGTTCTGGCCCTGGGACTGATTGTATCAGGTTGTACGGACAGCACATCAACAGATGATGGAAACGTTTCAACTGTTTCGGAAAACGAGGATAACCCGGATGTCTCAGTTGCTGATGAGACGTTAAATAATGAAATGGTGGGGGTCACCGATTCAGAGATCCAGGATCTTGAAGCAGAGATGGAAGAGATTGAAAATCTGATCAACGATATGGATCAGGGAGAGGAAATATCCGTTGAAGAGATATGAAAAAAACTTTTCATGTCTCTCTCCTTTTTTGCTTACTCTTGTGACAAGCTGACAAAATATATAGAAGCTTTTATATAGAACAACAAACAATCAGCTATTGCTCATTACAGATTTGAAAAAATATCTCTACGAGGTAAATAATGGGGAATATGTTAAAAACCACAATTCTTCTTGCATCCCTTACAGGCTTACTGATATTGGTCGGACGCCTTGTAGGCGGGGTGTCAGGAATGATAATCGCATTTTTATTTGCGATTGTTCTGAACTTTGGCAGTTACTGGTACAGTGACAAGATAGTACTCAAAATGTACCGTGCTCAGGAAGTCACAGCTTCGGAGCAGCCGGAGTTGTATGGCATTGTGCAGAAACTTGCAATGCGTGCAAACCTTCCCATGCCAAAGGTATACATAGTTAATACATCCATGCCGAACGCATTTGCAACCGGCAGAGATCCACAGCATGCAGCAGTTGCAGCAACCACAGGCATAATGAACCTCCTGAGCTCAGAAGAGCTTGAAGGAGTACTTGCTCACGAGCTTGCGCACGTAAAGAACCGTGACACACTCATAAGTGCAGTCGCTGCGACCATAGCCGGTGTTATCACAATGATAGCCCACTGGGTTCAATGGGCTGCCATCTTCGGAGGATTTGGCGGAAATGATGATGAAGGAAACAATATAATCGGATTCATTGCACTCGCCATAGTTGCACCTATTGCAGCAACGGTAATCCAGCTGGCCATCTCAAGGTCCAGGGAATTCGCAGCAGATGAGGGCGGTGCACGCATATCACAAAAACCATGGGCACTTGCAAGTGCGCTGGAAAAACTTGAATATGGCTCTTCGAACTACAGGGAAAGAAGAGGAGACGTGCAGGCATCGGAAAGTACCGCACATATGTTCATCGTGAATCCCTTGAAAGGAAAAACTCTGATGAGCCTTTTCAGGACCCACCCCGAAACAGAGGAGCGTATCAGGCGCCTGCGTGCAATGTAAACAGAAATTTATTCACAGAATTTGAAAAGGCTCATCTGCCCCGGTTCGACCAGGTGGATGACCTCAATACTATTTTCTTCAAGCTTATTGGACAGATAATGCCTGTGGCATCCCTTGGGACTTTTTTCAGCACACATCAGGACGATCCTGCCACCGGTTTCGTTAACTTTTACTATCAGATCCATTAACTTCTCAAAGCCAGCCCTGAATTCGTCGGTATTCATATATTCGATATATGCAGAGTCTCGCATACCTCCGACATTTTCACAATGTACATAGCGTATACCGTTTTTAGGAAGGACTTTTTCCAAGGACTCCCTGTTGAAATCCTCAAAGGTGGACTGTGGGTATCTCCGGATATCCACTAGGTCCGTTATCCCGTTATTCAGAAGCATTTTAAGAAACTCATCAGGGGACCTGTTACCATACCCTATGGAATAGCATCTGTGCTTTGATGCATCTGGCAGGACCATCAGACAAAGAAAAGGATTCATTGATTTGATACCTCGATTTTTTCCAGCTTAGCAAGACCTGTTCATGAATGGAACATGTAGGGTTTATTTCTTTCGTTTGATCTCATATATCTGATCATGCTTTTGATACACATTATAATCGATAAGAATATCATTCAGAACGTCTATTTTTCTCATACTGAACCATGGATAGATGGAAGATAGGTCAGGGTTTACGTTAAAAGAGAAGTATGTAATATCCTTTTGTGTTAAGGAAGGTGTATTCCTGTGCCAGCAATCTTTTATAATGTCCTGTTCATTTCAACCCCATATCAAAGAGGTAAAAATGAAAGTAGCAGTCAATATCTCGAAAATCGATGGTGAATTATATGCGCCATCTTCAAAGAGTTATACCCACAGGGCAATAACAGTAGCTTCCCTATCTGATGAGTGTGTAGTCCACAGACCTCTCATTTCTGCAGATACACTTGCAACAATCCGTGCATGCGAAGCCTTCGGTGCCGGCATTGAGAGAAAGGATGACAGGTTAATTATCAACGGAATAAAGGGGAAACCCGCTGTTCCCGAGAATGTTATAGATGTTGCAAACTCAGGCACTACACTCAGGTTCATGACAGCCGTCGCAGCCCTGACAGATGGTGTGACCGTACTTACCGGAGATAGCTCTATCAGGACACGACCGAACCAGCCGCTTCTTGATGTTCTTGGAAGGCTTGGAGTCGAAGCATTTTCTACAAGGGACAACGGTTGTGCACCCCTGGTCGTAAGGGGAGGACTTAAAGGTGCCATCACGACCATTGACGGTTCAATTAGTTCCCAGTTCATTTCCGCACTGCTTATAGCATGCCCCCTCACAACAAAAAGTACAACACTGTCCATCAAAGGTGAAATGAAATCAAGACCCTATGTGGATGTTACTACCGAAATCCTCGAGGCTGCGGGCTGTGAGATCCTTCTTGAAGAAACAAATAATATCAAGTTCATCATCCCCGCTAACCAGAAGTATAACCTGAAGGACTATAAGGTACCGGGAGATTTCTCCTCAGCTTCCTATATACTGGCTGCTGCTGCAGTTACAGGCTCCACTGTGGCTGTTAAGAATATGTTCCCTTCAAAGCAGGGAGATATTGTGATAATCGAAGTACTCAAACGCATGGGTGCTGATGTTTCATGGGACAAGGTAAAAGGTATCATCAGAGTCACCGGAAACGGACTTAAAGGCACCACATTCGATGCCGGTGCAACCCCGGATCTGGTACCCACCATAGCTGTTCTGGCTGCATGTGCCGATGGCGTGACTGTGATCGAGAATGCAGAGCATGTGCGCTACAAGGAAACAGACAGGCTCCATGCCATGGCACTTGAGCTTACCAAGATGGGAATTACAGTAAAAGAGGAACCTGACCAGCTTACCATCACCGGTGGTGCATTAAGAGGTGCCAACCTGCACGGCTGGCATGACCACAGAATAGTAATGGCCCTGAGCATTGCAGGTATGGTGGCGGGAGATACGACCATCGATACCATTGAATCCGTGGAGATATCCTATCCTAACTTCTTTGAGGAAATGCAATCGATTGGAGCAGATTTCAAGATTTTTTAAAATATCTGAAATATGAAGAGGGATTCACTCCTCTTCATTTTCCGGAATACGAATGTTCAGCGGCCCTGCGGGAGCTGATCGCCTTCTTTCTCATGTAATCAGGGATCACGTCTTTTTCAACGACAACTCTGGAAGTGCCAACTCCCACAACTATCACCTTTGTTTCCACAGGTTCTTCGTTATCCCTGATGGACAGTTCTTTTTTGGTAACCTCAAGGTCCACTTCCTTCTCGGAATAGCCTGCTGATTTCATGTAATCCATTACATACCGCTTTGCAGTATTCGTAGCAAAATCAACGGCTTCAAGATATTCAGAGAACATCTGTCTTCCGTCCGGCGAGAACACGAAGTACCTGATGACCTCCTTTGCGTTCTTCAGTTCTTCCTTTGTTACATTTTCACCGGTGATAGGAGCAAAGTCCCTTTTTATCAGAATCTCCATACGCTTGATGCCCTTACCCACCAGTGCACCCACTGCATTTCCGACACTGGAATGCTCGGGCAGGACGATGTTGGCATCAATGAGCCTTTCCATCTCTTCCTTGAATGCGACAACAGGACCACCCAGAAGCACCACCGGAGTCTCGACCTTAAAGCGGGCGAAGTTATCACCAGAAAGCATATTTTCGATAACATGTTCAGGGATATCCTTAACCAGATAGGATATCAGGTCTGATGCCATGTTCCATGCGACCTTTCGTTTGATATCCTTACAGAGAATTTCTTTTTTGGTATTCATGAACTTGGCAAGTCTCTCAGCACCAAGCACCGATGCTTCCGTTTCCCATCTCTGGAAATCACCAAGCACATGAAGCGCGTCAGTGGGTGTGAAACCTATTGCCTGGATAAGCCTCTTCTGGATAAGACTGTCAAGTGCCTTTACACTTGGCTGCCTCTTGAGCCTGAGAAACAGTTCGGTGTATGATATCGGCACTCCCTGAATGGCATCATAGATCTCTTCCTCGGTCCTGCTGAGATCAATAGGCAAAAAGCCG